>NZ_JADEXU010000343.1 GCF_015206895.1 Nostoc sp. LEGE 12450
GTGTAGCTCAAGCGGTTAGCGCTGGTGGATTGCGAAAGATTAATGTTGCTAGTGGAGAGTATTTCAAAGCCAACCCTAACAACTTTGGAGAACCTGTTAGCGGTGGCAATCTAGGCATGATTCCCGAATGGCTAAAGACCCATTTGCATCCAGGCAATGGGCAACCAGATCCAGCCAGAACATTACTTCAGTTCTTCCCGGAATTAGTTCAACAGCATGAAAGGGCTGTCATACCCAGAGGAGAGAAAATTGCACCATCAGACGCAGTTAATCATCTGGAGTCCATTTTTTCAAAGCCTTATCAAGAGGCGGAATTTCTGGAAGTAGAAGAAATTAGGATTTCTGAGGCTGATTTAGACCAAATCGTGGCGATCGTTGCAGCTACTGCTAATCCTCCAGCTTCTTTTGCTGCTATCAGAAACAGCCGCAAGTGGGGTGAAGAGAAAAAGAGTGTTCTTTACTTGAGGAATGCCCTATCACAATTGATTGACACTAACCGATTGTGCGGAAATGAAAAAGATGGTTTCAGTGTTTTTAACATTAATCACTAATATTCGTCACAGTTCTCGTCGAGTTCCGGTCGAGTTCCGGTCGAGTTCCGGTATTCTTACATCATTAAATACGGCTAAAAAATAGAGTCTTTTTATCTCTCCAGCAAGATTTAATTTTTCTAACCATTTTCCAGAATGTGGGAGCATAGGAAGTTTTAAAATGAACGATAAATTAACCACAGCATTACAAAAATTAGCCATAAGTCCAGTTAAGCAAGACAGATTGGCTATTTCTAGATTAGAAAAAGAGTATGGGGCTTCTTTATCAGAAATCGTTGGTGAACTTGAAGATTATGCCATAGTCCATCAATCCATATCAGACGAAAAGGCTAAACCCAAAAATCAGTTGATTGTCGTTTGCTGCTATGGCTGTCTTTGGGGCGCAGTTATCGGAATTGCGACGTTATTTATCAAGCCTAATGTTACTGTAGCGGCGATTGGGTTGGGTTTTACGGCTGGAGTGTCTGGGAAATTGCTGGTTCAAAAAGAGGAATAAGTTGAAGTAGTTGAAGATTAATTTTAATTGTTTAGCTGAACTCTTGGATTCATTAGAGTAAATATGTCTTGGTCTAAATCTATTTCAATGGACGTTGCTAACAAGGTTTTTGACGTAATTGGAGTTTCTTTTGAGCATAACGAATTAGAGGGCGGTTACATCGCTAAACATGAAAGTAAAACCTTAAGAAGAGCAACCTTAACCGCTTGCTGTATGGCTGTTTTAACTGACTGGGTAACAATTAAGGAGAATTGAATTTATGTCGGATTTATCAGTTTTCGTGTTTGAGTCTCAACAAGTCCGATTCGTTGGTACACCAGAGAAACCAGAATGGGTCGCTGCCGATGTCTGTGCAATTCTTGAAATTAAGAACCCAAATGATGCGTTAGGTTCTTTCGATGAAGACGAGAGGGGTCTAGCTAATGTCTATACCCCTGTTGATGACAACCCTCAAGGACAAGAAATGCTTACAGTGACTGAAGCTGGACTTAATAAGCATTTTTCACTTTCCTTGTAGTCTGGGGAATGGGTTTGCGGGAAAAGCTCACAGTATTTGACCGATCGCTTGATAAAACGAGGTTTTCACACCCAAACTGAAGCTCTAGCTAACGGCGGCAGGGAGTAGCAATCTGCTCCCAGCAATGGATTGAAAGTTTGAGCTAAAATAAAAACATGGATTATTCAACAGAATCGATTGAAGACTTATCGTGGCGGCTCGAAGAAGTCAAGAATAAATTGTTTACCCTCCAAGATAAAATCGCGCTGGAAAGCAAATCTGGAGCAGACTGCACAGAGGAAGACACAATACAGCTAAAGAATCTTCGTACTGACTGCCGCAATATTGTTAACACAATCGAGTACATATTTGCCAGTACAGGAAAAGAAAAATTAGAAAAAGAAACAGATATGATCTGTGTTTTTGCTCGTGGCGACATTGACGCGGATCACAGCGACATCATGGAAGAATACATAGCAGAAGCAGGCCAAGCTGGGCTTTCACCAGAACGGCACGTTAAATTTATAACTAAAACCTACAAATATTGCTCTCAAAACCAAGTTGACATAGGATTTGTTTTAATATCTAAGCCATTACAAACCTATCTTGATACCCTAGAAGATACCTTTCTCTAGCTCTCTATTGATGTTTACTTCGACAATCAGATTAAATCTTGAGCAGAATTTTGCCCATGTTGTTGCGGTCTTCAATCAGATGGGAGGCTGGAATCATATCTTGGGGTTTGAGGCACACCAACAACCCAAGCTCAACAGATGTTGGCGCTTTTGGAGAAAACGAAAGCCAGTTCCATTGATGAGTTTATCCAAACCGAGTTGAAATTAGACGGAGTTCCACCAGAGCTTATCCGAAAAGGAATTGAAAAATTACTCCAAAATTCTCCAATTAAATATAAGTTCAATGCTTGGAATAATGAAAACTGAGAGTTTATATCATAAGAAAAATATCTAACCGAGGATTTCATCAAAAATTTCAAGCCGCTTTGAGAATAACCCATTTCGACTTTTTGATATTATTTATATATTTTTCAGCGTAGCAGAAGGCTGCTGCCTTATCGTATTTTGCTATATTCAGTGCTTGTAACAATACCTCTAAAGGAATTGCCACCTGTGTGAGCTTTTCGGCTAATATTACTGACTCTTCTTCTGTTGCTGCTACTGTCGCTTCTAATGGTTCAAAATCTATTTGCTTATTTATACGGTTATCTAACATTGTAGTATCAGTCATAAATGCACCTTCAAAACTTGTATAATGCAGTTTTACTGAAAGGCAGCAAGAATGAATCCGTGTTTATGCGGGACTTATTAATCAGCTAACTTCATGAATCCGCACAATTGCCGTAGCGAACGCATCTTGATTAAAAATTTCCTTCGCTATCTTTTTCCAAGATGGAAATTAATTCAAACACTCGCATATTTTCTCCCGTCCAAACTTGCTCTAGTAACCGCAAATTTTCAAGAGTTAGGTCGCTCTCTTTCACTATCGATACATTTGCTTTGCCCAGTGCCATCAACAAATCTTCAAATACCACTAAGCCATTAAACTCCAAGTCTTGAATCTCGGCTGATGCTAAGGCTGACAAT
>NZ_JADEXU010000051.1 GCF_015206895.1 Nostoc sp. LEGE 12450
GGTTTTAGCCTTTCACTTCTAATAAGTGGTTCTCTCCTACCTGCGGTAAGCTAACGCAACAAATGGGGAATCCCCATTCTTTTCTATCCCCCTTGCTCCCTGCTCCCTGCCCCCTTGCCTCTTTCTCAATGGTATAATAGTCATCATTAAGGCAGTGAGCTAAGAAGTACAGCTAGAGGAGATAGTTGCAAGACTAGGATAGCATTGACGATGATTGCTGTGTCCAAGCAGCCTCAATTCTTGTTATCCGGTTACTTCTATGCACTGAATCTGTAAGTTGCTAAATGCACCTTAATAAGAAATTTCTGCTTCTTTGAGTGCCTGAAAACCTTAATATTACCGCTATTTTAAACATTTGAATTTAACAAAGCGATTACAAACTTCCCTGAGTGCGATCGCGCGAGAACGCGATCCTTACATGGCAACAGCTGGACATTTTTTCGTCCAAGAATACATCCGCCAGGAATTTTCCCAATGGGGGAGTGTGGAAATCCACACCTTTGAAGTCAGGGGGAAAGCTTGTAAGAACTTGATATTAAATTTACCCTCCCAAGCTAGAGGGCAAAAAAAAGATTTGCCACCGATTTTAATTGGCGCTCATTATGATGGCGTTCCGGGAACACCTGCGGCTGATGACAATGCCACAGGTGTGGCAGTTTTGCTGGAATTGGCGAGAAAGTTTGCTGCCCAAGCTATAAGATATCCTTTAAGGCTGGTTGCTTTCGATATGGAAGAATACGGCTTACTGGGTAGCGCTGACTATGCAGCTCTGTTGCACCAACAAAAGCAACAGCTACGCTTAATGATATCCCTAGAAATGCTGGGCTATAAGGATTCTACGCCTGGTTCTCAAAGTTATCCCCCTCCTCTGGAACGCTTCTATCCAGATACAGGTGATTTTATTGCTTTAATTGGCAATTTGCGGACATTGCCTGACTTAATTGCTGTGAGCCGTAATATTCGCAAAGCTGGCGTAGCTAGTCAATGGCTACCGGTGCCGAATCGAGGTTTAATAGTTCCCCAAACCAGACTTAGCGATCATGCACCTTTCTGGGATTTGGGTTATCCGGCAATGATGGTGACAGATACGGCATTTTTGCGAAATCCCCATTATCACAAACCTAGTGATGCGATCACTACTTTAGATTTAGATTTTCTTAGTGGTGTATGTGAAGGGTTAGAAATTGCGATTCGGCGGTTATGAAAAATATTAGATATATCCAGAAATTAAATATGCGTTATCCAGAACCCTTGTAGAGACGTAGCAGTGCTACGTCTCTACATTATTTTTGACCAGATGTACTATGGCCAATACCCCATTGCCAATGCAGTTGTTACCAATTACCACTTTGTAACTATGAGGATTGTACGAATTGACACGAAACAATGAGGCTAATGAATGCCAAGATCAAAAAAAGAATGCCCCAAGGATATTAAAAGTACTATGCCAGAATTACACCAATCAATTGCCCAGCATTACCACGAACGGACTAAATACAACCCTGAGACTCTTGCCTCCAAAAGTCAGCAGTTAGACTGGACTAAACAGCCAGTGCCTTTCAAAGAATACAAAATTGGCTCTACTTTTGATCTCAAACCCTATATCCAAGAAAAATCAGACGGATTTGCTAACAACCCAGATGCTCAATGGTGGCAAAGACTTTCACGGTTGCTGTTTCGCAGCTATGGATTGACAGCGAGAATGCCTTCTATGGGTAGTGCAGTATATTTACGCGCTGCTCCCAGTGCAGGCGGATTGTACCCTGCTGAGGTGTATGTGGTTTCCCGTGGCACGTCGTTATTGCCACCTGGTTTGTATAACTACCAGTGTCGGACTCATTCACTGATGCATTATTGGGAAAGTGATGTTTGGCAAACTCTTCAAGCAGCTTGTTTCTGGCATCCTTCTTTAGAAAACACCCAATTAGCAATTATTGTCACTGCGGTATTTTATCGTTCTGCCTGGCGCTATGAAGATCGGGCTTATCGCCGGATTTTTCTAGATACGGGACATCTATTAGGTAATATCGAATTGGCTGGCGCGATTACTGACTTTCGCCCTCATTTAATCGGCGGCTTTGTGGATGAATCGGTAAACGATTTGCTTTATATCGATCCGCAACAAGAAGGTGCGATCGCTGTCTTACCTCTGGCAGACTTGTTAGATGTCAATCAGAATTTGCCATTGGGATGTACTGCTTTACCTTCCGCCACCGAAACCAATTATCCCCAAATCCCCGATGGTGAATTGCTGACATATTTCCATCGACACACCCAGATTCAATCAGGTATAACTGGCAATCTCAATCTACCAGTTATCAAACAAGAAAAATCTTTAGAGGATAAATATAACTTTCCTTTCTGTTTGAAAATCCCCACCACCACTACACCTATAGACTGGGGACAAAAGCTGTCACAACTGGAAAATACAATGTATAAGCGGCGCTCTACCCGCGCTTACAATGGTGATGATTTAACTTTCGATCAATTAAAAAGTCTCCTCGATTTCACTTACCAACCGCAAAATTACATCGACCAAAGTTTAGATATTTCTCCAGACTACTTTGATTTGAATTTAATAGAAACATTTATTGCTGTTTGCGGAGTTAAAGGACTGGAAGCAGGTTGCTACTATTACGCGCCCAAAGCCCAAGAATTACGCCAAATTCGGTTTAAAAATTTCCGGCGAGAGTTACATTTTCTCTGCTTGGGGCAAGAATTAGGGCGGGATGCAGCAGCAGTGCTTTTCCATACAGCCGATCTGAAAGCTGCGATCGCTCAATATGGCGATCGCGTTTACCGTTATTTACATCTGGATGCCGGTCATTTGGGACAGCGCCTGAATTTAGCCGCAATGCACCTAAATATAGGCGTTAGCGGTATCGGTGGATTCTTTGATGACCAAGTAAATGAAGTTTTGGGTATTCCTGCTGATGAAGCTGCTCTATATATCACTACATTGGGACACCCAAGATAAAGCGTAGATGTGCATAAGCTTACCGCAGGCTACCGCAAATTACCTGAAACATATCTAAATTAGATATAACAAGGGTCTTAAGCCCAAGTCTTACCAAAACTGACTGATTTTGTGCAGTTTCACAAAAAATTGGTATAAACTCATCTATCAATTATGTTGCAAAAAGTGCCCATAATTTGATAAAAATACTGTTGGAGAATATGAGCTTTTTTGAAACTCATACTAATTCTAGTAGTCTGCCAACCCAAAAATGCTGCGTGATGGCTGGGTAAAGGGGAAGGGGTAAGGGGTAAGGGATTTGAAACCTTTCCCCCTTCCCCTTTACCCTTTACCCCGCCAAGTTCACTTGGCGAACTACTAGGTGAGGCTACGCTTTATTTACGTAGGGGTAATTCATAAATTGCCCCTATAGCCTGTAGTTTTGCATCACTTTTCTAGGCGCATTTTCATATCAACTTTAAGCAAACTCAAGTGCCTATTCAGATGGAATAAATTATTCTAATAAAACATAAATATTTTAACAGTGTTGTGGAGTAAAAGCTTTGGTTAAGGGATCTTCAATAAGTACATTATCTAATTTTGTGGAGTGGCTAACATCAGCGCCATTGATTATAGTCATTCATGTTATCTATCCCAGAAGAAATAGTTATATTTTTTTTGATTTAGAAATTTTCAATAAAATAATTGTTTAATACAAAGATGGATTTAGTGAATTCAATATTACATTACTGAGGTTAGTAAAAACACCATTTTTATTTGCGATTTGTACAAACCTTTACTTCAAATTTAGAGGATGTGTTAAAACTCATCTTATTGGCATCAAAAGAAATAAATATACTGCTATCTTCTCCCAAATAGAGATGCTAAAAAAGCCTTATAGAGTCCGCAAACATCTTGACTTAAGCTTTTAACTACGTAAATCCTGTTAATTTTATTTTGAGATTGAAGCAAATTAAATTCAGTATTTTTCAAAACTTTTTTACACAACCACTAATGCTATTTCCTGAAAATGAAAGCCAACGGCTAGAAGTACTTCTTTTCTCTAAAAATCCTAACCCAATGTGGATATATAACCAGAATAATCTGCAATTTTTAGATGTCAATGAAGCTGCTGTTATCCATTACGGCTACTCACGAGAAGAATTTTTGCAAATGCGAATAACTGACATTTTTCCTCCAGAAAATGTATCTATCTTCAGAGAATTTTTAGGAAAAAGGCACACTAACTTGCACTTTTCTGGACAATGGCTACATCGGCGAAAGGACGGACAGATAATTGATGTTGAAGTTGTCACACATACAATAGACTATGCTAATTACAATGCTCGATTAGTTAATATCCAAGATATTACAGAACACAAACAAATAGAAAGAACACTTCAAGAGCAAAATGAGTTTTTGCGGAGAATTTTTGAGAGTATACCATTGATGATTGCACTTATTGATACCAATGGTAAACTTCAGTGGGTAAACCAAGAATGGGAAAGTGTTTTAGGCTGGAAATTTAAAGACTTCCAAACGGGTGATGTCTTGGAAGCATTATATCCTAATGCTGAATATCGACAGGATGTGATTAATTTTATGCAGTCTGCACAACACAATTGGGCTGACTTCATAACTCAGGTTCGGGATGGTGATTTACTAGATACATCTTGGACAAATGTTAAACTTTCAAATGGTCAAATTATCACTATTGGTCAAGATATCACGGAGCGCAAGCGAACTGAACTAGCTCTAAAAGGTCAAGCCGAACGCGAGCAATTGATACGAACTGTTGCTCAACGAATTCGTCAATCTTTGAATCTCCAAGATATTTTGAATGCAACAGTTCAAGAAGTGCGAGATTTACTTGGGGTTGATCGAGTAGTAGTTTATCAGTTTGACTCAGAAATGATCGGTACAATCATGGCGGAGTCAGTAGAACCTGGATGGAGAGTTTCTTTGGGGGTAGAAATTTATGATACGTGTTTTCAAACAGGCAAAGGAGCGGAGTATTACCAAGTAAACAAACGAGCGATCGCTAATATTTATGAAGCTGGACTAACTGATTGCCATATTCGCTTATTAGAACAATTTGAAGTCAAAGCAAATTTAGTTGTACCCATTTTACCAGAAGTAAGTTCTCAAAACCCTGGCTCTCACCTTTGGGGTTTATTAATTGCTCACCAATGCTCTGGTTTTCGTGAGTGGGAAAAAAATCAATTAGATTTGCTCGATCAAGTGACAGTCCAATTAGCGATCGCAATTCAACAATCCAGCATCTTTGAGCAAGCTCAAACTGAACTTTTTCAAAGGCAAAAAGCTCAAGTCAAATTAAAAAATGCCTTAGCTGAAAAAGAAGTTCTGTTAAAGGAAGTTCATCATCGAGTTAAGAATAATTTGCAAATTGTCTCTAGTTTATTACAACTTCAGTCTCAGACACTCAAAGATCCTGAAGCCATCAAAGTTCTTCGAGAAAGTCAAAACCGAATTGAGTCAATATCTCTAATTCATAAAAATTTGTATACTTCTGCTAATATTGGGCAAATTGATGTTGCCGATTATATAAAGAATTTAGCAGCAAGCCTGCTAATTTCCTATCAAATATGGCCTGAGAGAATAACTCTAGAAACTGATATAGATTCAGTTAATTTGAATGTAGATCAAGCTATTGCCTGCGGATTGGTTATTAACGAATTAATCTCCAATGCTCTAAAGCACGCTTTTCCGAATCAACAAGTAGGTACAATTAGTATTGCTCTACGCAATATCAATAATAGTATCGAGATGACTATCCAAGATAATGGAATTGGTTTACCAGATAATTTAGATTGGACAAATACTGATTCTTTGGGTCTGTCGTTAGTATATGACTTGGTTACAGAACAGCTAGAAGGCAATATCACCCTAGAACGTAATCATGGAACAGGATTCAAAATCAAATTTACGCAGTTAACCTTGCATCAGTAAATATCAAATGGGTCAAGCTAGGATTTTAGTTGTTGAAGATGAAGTGATTGTTGCTAGGGCTATTTCTAGCCAACTCAGTCAGCTAGGTTATGTTGTTACGGGAACAGCTTCATCTGGAAAAGTTGCCATAGCTAAGGCATTGGAAACTCAACCAGAGTTAGTATTAATGGATATTATTCTTAAAGGTGAAATGGACGGTATTGCTACTGCCAGCCATATTCGCGAGCAGTTAGACGTTCCTGTAATATTTTTAACTGCTTATGGTGATAATAATACTTTAGAAAGAGCCAAAATTACCCAGCCTTTTGGATACATTGTTAAACCATTTACTACAAAAGATTTAAATATAGCAATTGAAATCGGTCTTCTAAAACACCAGTTAGAGCGTGAACTACGGCAGAATCGAGATCAGTTGGCAACCCTTTTAAACTCAATAAGCGATGCTGTAATCGCTACAAATGAGCAGGGAAAGGTGACATTTATGAATCCCGCAGCTGAGGCACTAACTGGCTGGCAGCAAAAAGATGCTTTAGGAAATGAGGCAGCAAATATTTTTCATATTGTCGATGAAGCCACAGATACTATATTAGAAAACCCAGTGACAAAAGTGCTGCGAGAGCAGCAAGTTGTTTATTTAGAGGAATTCACATCTCTGATTAGAAGAGACGGAAAAAGAGTTCCAATTGGTGATAGTGCTTCACCACTGAAGGGGGGGGCAGATAAAATAAATGGTGTAGTAGTTGTTTTCTGGGATCTTAGCGATCGCCGCCAAACAAAAGTGCTAGAGAAAGCATTAGAAAAGGAGCAAGAACTTAACCGTCTCAAGTCCTTATTTATCTCTACCGTATCTCATGAGTTCCGTAATCCCCTGACTGTTATTCAAACGGCAGTAGAGCTTATAGAGATGAAAGGAGCAAATTTGACAGATGTAAAAAGAGGAATTTATTTAAAGCGAATTCAAGGTGCTGTGCAGTCTATGGAAAAACTCATGGAAGAAGTGCTGTTTGTGGGTCGAGCGGAGGCAAAAAAACTTGTATATAACCCTGCTCCACTTAACTTAGAGCAATTCTGTCTAGAGTTAATTAAAGATTTTTCTATTGTTGAAAGTAGCGAGTGTGAAGTTGTTTTTACCTGTCATAGCGATCGCAATGACGCTGTAATGGATGAAGGACTGTTAAATTATATGTTCGGCAATCTCCTCTCAAACGCGATTAAATATTCTCCAAGAGGTGGCAAGATTCAGTTTAATCTAATATGCGATCCCATTGAGAAGGTAGCAATTTTTTATATTCAAGATCAAGGTATGGGCATTCCAGAAGCAGATCAAGCTAGACTTTTTGAATCTTTTTACCGAGGCTCAAATGTCCAATCAATTAAAGGCACCGGGTTAGGGCTAGTAATCGTTAAAAGGTGCGTTGATGCTCACAGGGGTCAAATTAGTGT
Organism: Nostoc sp. LEGE 12450; assembly: GCF_015206895.1. Lineage (GTDB taxonomy): Bacteria > Cyanobacteriota > Cyanobacteriia > Cyanobacteriales > Nostocaceae > Nostoc. The sequence continues at coordinate 7,370 of NZ_JADEXU010000051.1, forward strand.
TACAAGTCAAATTGGATTCGGTACTACGTTTACAGTAATTTTGCCCTTAAATCCCGATAGCTCAAGCGAAAGCTAGAGGTAGTTATATTTTGAGAATCAAATTGATTATAAAATAGCCTTTACTCCTGCTTCTTTCAAGTACTAGAAATTACACTCCTGCTCAAAAAATTGTGTTAACGATAAAATGGCGATCGCTGATTTTTCGCTAAAATTTGTCTGAAAAAGCAGTAATATCAGGGTTTTTGCGAAGAATATTTCCAGATGCTAGTATTGTTAATCGCGTTTATGTACGGGTATTTAGTATGCTTCCCATAGAGACTGTTCTCAAAGATTCAGAGCAAGTCACTCGGTTGTTTTCTCATCTTGAATTTGATGGAAAAAAGCTTAATCATCAACCAGGTAGTGTATTGGGGAGTACTGCATTGATTGCGGGAACCACGGTTGGGGCTGGAATTCTCGCCCTACCAGCCGTTACTCTACCGTCTGGTATTGTACCATCCACATCTGGACTGATTGCTGTTTGGCTCTACGCTTTAGTTTCAGGGTTATTGGTTGCAGAAGTTACCTTAAACACGATGCGAACAGAAGGGCGTGCAAGCATAGGTTTTTTGGGAGTTGTTGAGAAAATTCTTGGTAAGCTGGGAGCGCAAATGGCTGGCGGTGCATATTTATTTATGCATTATGCTCTTTTAGTGGCATACATCACCCAAGGTGGAGAGATTTTAGGATATGCGGCAGCAAAAATCTGGAGTGTGCAGATATTACCGACGTGGATGGGCACAACGACTTTCACGCTGTTATTTGGTGGCATTATGTATCTTGGGCGAGAAAAGTTTATTGAGAAATTAAACAGTGCCTTTGTCGGAATTGTCATCGTTTCTTTTTTGGGATTATTGTTTTTCGCAGGAAGGCACATTCAGAGTGCCCAACTCTTATTTCAGAACTGGAGTGCCCTTGGTAGTGCTATTTCAGTAATGTCTGTGGCGCTATTTTTCCAAAACGTTGTGCCGTTAGTTGTGACGCAACTCGAAGGGGATGTCGGCAAAATTCGTCAGTCTATCTTAATTGGTTCTGTGATTCCTCTAATTATGTTCTTGGCATGGAATGCCGTAATTTTAGGAAGCGTCAGTCCTGATATGCAATATGACACATCTGATAGTAGAACTGTTTTTGACCCACTGCAAATTCTCCGAGCAGGTGGTGCGGGGGAATGGTTAGGAGTGCTAGTATCTATATTTTCAGAGTTTGCGATCGTCACATCATTCATTGGATTTGTGTACGGATTGCTGGATTTGTTCGAAGATATTTTTCTTGGACAGAGCAAGCTTTCTAACCGTTTTCCCCTCTATTCACTGGTTCTTTTCCCGCCGATGACTCTCGGTACGCTCAATCCCAGCATCTTTTTTACTGCTCTAGATTACACTGGAACGTTCAGTATCTCAGTTCTGGGTGGAATAATTCCGGCGTTAATGAGTTGGAAGCAACGTCAAGAACAAGAAAACTCAGATAGCACAAATCAACTACTTGTTCCTGGTGGAAAGGTGACACTCATTGTGATGATTGGAGTGGCATTAACCATGATGGGAAGACAAATTTTAGTAATTTACACAGAGTAAAACCATAGTAGAATCCAAGGTACTATTGACTATCTACAACGTAAAAAGCGATCGCAACTTAGAAAAGTTTATCAGTAGCACAGCGATCGCACTAGCAACCAACCAAATCGCATCTTCAGTTTTAACGTATCGCGTTTTGTGAAGCATTGTTACTGGAATGCTAACCAGTATAATAACCTGGATATTCTTTACAAAAATTCGCCGCTAATCACTCTTGGCTTTGCATCCTTTGCGTCCTTTGCGGTTCGATATCCTAAACTATGTCCACTCAACCCACAATCCAAAGTATATACACCGATGGTGCTTGCACCGGCAACCCTGGCCCTGGTGGTTGGGGAGTTGTCGTCTACTTTAGCGATGGCTCAATCCACGAAATGGGCGATGCATCGCCTCATACCACCAATAATAAAATGGAAATGCAAGCTGCGATCGCAGCCCTCCAATTTCTGCAAACATCTCAACAAGCCCAACCAATCACCCTTCATACCGATAGCGAATACCTGATTAACTGCGTAACCAAGTGGGTGAAAGGCTGGAAAAAGAAAGGCTGGAAAAAGTCAGATGGTAAACCCGTCCAAAACCAAGAGCTTTTGGAAACTCTTGATGAACTCAATACCCAACAGGTAAAATGGCAACACGTCAGGGGACATTCTGGTAACATAGGTAACGAACGTTGTGATGCGATCGCTCGCACTTATGCTAGTGGCAAAATTCCTTCGCTACAACAATTTACTTCTACAAATTTTTATAAATCTTTACCTTCCACAAATGAACTAAATGTAGCAAAAGTAGCTGATTATGAAAAAAAGTCTCGAATAATTAACCAAAGTCACCAAGAAATCAGTACTTCTGCACTAGAAATAACCGTTATGGAACCATCAACTGGGCCTACTGCGGCCACTATCGATGAAAAACCGGCAGAAATGAGGGTTTCGCAACTCCGCAGCTTGGTCGAAACTCTGCGTATCGCTGACGAAATTTCAGAAAAAGGCTACTTAATCACCAGTTCTGAGTTAGCAGACTTGATGGATGTCCACGCCAGCGCTGTTACCAGTCGAGGAGATCAATGGCGCTGGCGAAACTGGATAGTGTCACGGGTACGCCGTGAAGGAAATCAAATTCTTTGGGAACTGGAACGCGGGGATCAAGTAGGAGGTGAAGAGGAGTAGGGAATGGGCAGCGAACAGGGGGAAGGGGAAGAATAACTATTGTTTATTGACTAATTCCAAATACTTCGGCTTCGCTCAGTACAAGTTCCCAATTCCCAATTCCCCACTATATATATTTGCGTCCTCGCCACTCGCGTGGCTTGTGAAACGCAGATAAGAAGATTCGTAGCACAGCTAGGGGATCGGCTAAAGGGGAAAGCCAGAATAACCAGCCGCCTTTAACACTTTTGCGATCGTAGGAAGGTGCGATCGCAATTAGCATCGCAAAGCGAATCACTACCAAGAATAAATTCAGTCCCAGTAGAAGAAGTAGAGGAGCGGGTAGAGACGAGTTTAATCGCGTCTGTAGCGAGTACGAGAGTGAGGGAGAAATTAATAAAAAACTGAGGACAATTAAAAGGGGTAGACCTTGAACAGATGTGAGTAGCCATAAATCTCCCCACAACTGGGAACGAGAAGTTGCATCTTTAAGGTCAAGACTCCGCCCCCATTCCTTCCACGTCTCCATCGCCCCTTCATACATTCGTACTTTCAGCACCTTTGCGCCATCTAAAAAGCCAACTTTATACCCAAGAGTCGCAATATTTCGTGCCAAGGTGACATCATCACAAAAAGAACTACTGGCGCTGCTGTAACCACCCACAGCAGCTAAAACGGAGCGACGACACAAAAAACACTGCCCATTTGCCATCACCCGTTCAGGCTGCTCTGCATTAATGCCAGCAGGGTCAAATCGGTAAAGTAAAGTCATCAACAAAGCTGGTTGTAGCCAGCATTCCCCTGGATATTTGAGAATAAACTGGGGCGAAAGGGAAACTAAGTCATAGCCTTGTGCTTCGGCCGTCTTCACTAAACCCGCAACCAAACCAGGATGTGGTTGAATATCAGCATCCAGCCCCAAAAACCACTGACTACCCTCAGAGCTATATAGAAAACCGTTATGCAACGCCCAAGGCCGCCCCACCCAACCAGAAGGTAAAGGATCATCTGTCATCACGCGAAAGCGCGGATCTTTTTGCTGTGTGGCTTTTACTAAGTCGGGTGTACCATCACTGGAGTTGCTATCTACAACAAGAATTTCCCGCACTTCGTAGCTTTGCTGACTTAAACCAGCTAACAGAGGGCTAATGCGAAGCGCTTCGTTCAGTGTGGGAACTACGACACTAACCTTACCTAAAAGCTCTGGCGTTGGCTGTTGCGGTTTTATTGGTGGCAGCCTTCTTGGTCCCTTTAACAAGCGCGAAAACAGAATCGCCGTTGCTGGTACTTGAATAAGTAGCAATAAAAAGGATATGGCACTTTCTACTATTAAAGCGTTGTCTACTGTTGTCAAAATACTTATCAATTAAAAGTGCGACTATACAAAATAAATGGGAAATGGGAAATGGGAAATGGGAAATGGGAATTGGGAATTGGGAAATGGGAATTGGGAATTGCTAACTTTCCCTATTACTCTATTCCCCATTCCGCAATTTCTAGGCTATTTCAAGGCAACTTCAACCTTTGCTACTGATACTTCTTGGCTTACTGGTTCAACAGCAACTTGAGCGGGTGTGGTTGAACTTCTTAACCACAGGGCCACTGCGGGAACCACACCAAGCAATAAACCGAGCAATACAGGAATGGAGAACCCAGCAGCCAAACTTAACCCAGCGGCGAAGGCAAAGTTAGTCAAATAAACGACTAAGGGTAGATTGAGTTGCGATCGCTCTAATTTAATCGATGTGTTTCTCCACAACAAGCCTGCCACACCCATAAACAGGGCGCTAGTGCCAAACCAACCTGCATAGTTCTGGTAAGGTGTGCCAAAGAAAGCTCCTGGTTGTTCCCAATACCAAAAAGGCAGAGAAGTCTGACTCATAGCTGGCTCAAGGGCAAAATCCCAGCAAGTGAAGAGTAAAGCACCAACAGCTATAGCCGCAATATGGCGACCCCAACTGGGTTTTTGAGCCACTTTCAAACCAATTCTCGCAATTAAATAAGACGACAGCCCAACATAGAACCAAGATAAAGGAATTGTGAAAGGAACTAGCCCTGCAATCTTATAACCCAAGCCACTCAAGTAGCTATAATCACCAAATGGAAAACCTGTGCTGGTTCCCAGTAGTTCACTTCCCAAAGAGATAAGCATAGCCGGCAGCATAAATGCTAGCCAAGTTCCCAATCCCAGCGTCCGGTAGGCATAAATAGAGACAGCTATTGTCCCCAAAATGATATCAACTACACCGCCGCCTGCCATACTTAACTGTACGGCAGTTTCTCCAACCTGCGATAAGTTAAAAATTATGTCGGCATTAGGTATGACCAGTAGCATCCCTACCAGTCCGAAGGCTTTTGACACGATATGACCAATCAGGCATACGCGCTCAACGATAACAAGTTGTCTCATGATAATTCCTTAACAAGATGTGACACGCGGCTACTCGGCTGCTAACAGTTTACAAATGTTTAACAACATATTTAAATACTTTGTGCCGCAATTCTCTACAAACTTGTTTGGCTTTCTTGGGAAGAGCATAACAGCCGATTGATTGAAGCTAGAAGAAATATGATGATAAACCTACTAGTTTAAGCTATATATTCAAAATCTACATAATTCCATCTGCAAAAAATTCTGGTTTTTTGTCCTACTGATACCCGTATGATAAAAAATTCCTTCCATGCAGGGATCTCATTGAGTGAAGAAAACTATTATAAATTAACTAAGCCTTAAAGTGAAGAATGATACATTTATGCCAGAAAATTACGCCAGGGAATACGAAGTATACCGTAATCTAGAAGTTGTCGATGAATAACTTCTAACTTAATGGCTAACAGACGGCGATTTTTAAAAGGGGTGGCAGCACTTTCTAGCTTATCTTTAGCTGGTTGTGGCTGGAGACTGGCTGAAGTCCGTGCTAATTCTAATACGAATGGTCAACGTGACCAACTTTATGTATTCACCTGGACACAATATACTGACAACCAATTACTGAGAACTTTTAGTACTCAAACTGGTATGAAAGTGCTGGCGGATGTGTATGATTCCAATGATGTCATGCTGGCCAAGTTGCAAGCTGGAGGTGGTGGCATTTACAGCATCATCAATCCATCTGATTACATGGTGCAGAAGATGGTAAACAAAGGTTTGTTAACAGAGATAAATCACGATCGCTTAATCGGTTTAGAGAATTTATTCCCCCGATTTCAGAATCCTAGCTATGACTCCAATAACCGATATAGCATCCCTTTTAACTGGGGGACAACAGGTTTGCTTTACAATTCCGAAAAAATCAAAGATGCACCACAAGACTGGGATTACCTTTGGCAGAACCAAGAAAAACTTAATCAACGGATGACCTTGCTTAATGATGTTCGAGAAGTTATGGGTGCGACCTTACGGATGCTAGGTTATTCTTACAACTCCAAAAACGAACAAGAAATCAAACAAGCTTATGAAAAGTTAAAGGTGCTAAAACCTGCGATCGCACGTTTTGATACCGACGCTTGGCAAAATCAAATTCTGGCAGGAGATTTACTATTAGCAATGTGCTATTCAGCAGATGCAGTAAAAATTGCTCAAGAAAACCCTAAACTCAAATATGTGATTCCTCGCAGTGGTTCTTCATTATGGACAGACACTATTGTTATTCCGAAAACAGCCCCTAATTTAGCTGGAGCTTATGCTTGGATCAACATGATTCTGCAACCAGAACTAGCAGCCCAAATCAGTCAACGCCTGAGTATTTCTACGCCTAATAGGGCTGGATTTGAGCAATTGCCAAAAACAATCCAAGACAATGCTAATTTATTTCCCGCAGAATCACTTTTAGCAAACTGTGAACGTGTTACTCCTGTAGGAGACTTTGAAGAGGTTTACGATCGCTATTGGACTCAATTAACTAGCAGCTAAAATAGTTAGGAGTTAGATTTATAAGTAATGAATATTGAAAAAAATGGGATTTCCCAAATAGAAAAATTGCCTCGCCTGCGAGGAAATTGGCTGCAACCTTTGATATTACTTGCACCATCGGGGATTTGGTTATTACTTTTGTTGGTGCTGCCAACTTTGATAATTTTCGAGTTAAGTTTAGTTGCAGACATTCGACCGGGAGATTTGGTTAATCCCAACGGCATCCAAAACTACATCCGAATATTTGACCCCCTTTACTTACAAGTAATTGTGCGATCGCTATTTTTTGCGTTGGGCACTACAATAATTTGTTTAATTTTAGGCTTCCCCGTTGCCTATTGGATTGCTCAAATAGCGCCGCTACATTGGCGTAATTTGCTGCTATTAGGCTTTGTTTTGCCTTTGTGGACTTCCTCGTTACTTCGTTCATACGCTTGGATTACGATTCTTCGTCCTACTGGTTTGTTAAACAGTTTACTCAGCACTTTGGGCTTGCCTACTTTGCAATTACTTAACCAGAGTCAAGCTGTATTTATTGGTATGAGTTACAGCTTGTTACCCTATATGGTTTTGATTTTATATGCTTCTCTCGAAAAGCTAGACAAGCGGTTGTTAGAAGCGGCGGCTGATTTAGGTGCAAATCCGATGGAAACTTTTTTCCAGGTAACTGTACCGCAAATTCTGCCTGGAATTACGGCTGCTTCTATGCTTGTATTCATCACAGGCTTAGGGGATTTTGTCGATCCAGAATTACTTGGTGGTGCTTCTAGTATGACGGCAGCAAGGTTAGTTTATAATCAGTTTCTGGGAGCCACCCAAAATTGGGGGTTTGGTTCTGCTTTAAGTATGACATTAATTTTGCTTGTTAGTATTGCGATCGCACTTTTAATTAAGTTTGGCGAACCTGCACCCAAACGCTAAACTTTTGGTCGTTCATTTATTTTATTTTGGTATGATGAGCAAGGAAACCGCTATTTGACAGATGCAGAACAGGCACAACAGGAGCAATCGCGGGCTGAACAATTAGCGCAGTATTTACGTTCTCTAGGTATAGATACAACTAATTTACCTGGTAAACCGTAATTACGAAATTACGAATTTTTAATGATTTACTACCATGAGCAAATTATTTAAATCATCTGCATTACTGTTCATTAACCTCTTAATCGTAGAAAGAAATTCATTTTCTAAATAAGGCTTAGTTAAGTAAGCTTTTGCACCCAATTCTTGAGCAAGTTGGCGATGCTTTTTAGAGCTGCGAGAAGTGAGAATCACCACAGGGATTTTTGCTAATTTTGGGTATTGACGGAAATTGCCCAACAACTCAAAACCATTCATTCGTGGCATCTCTAAATCGGAGACGACAACTTGAATTTCTGGATGTAACTGCAACTTTTCTAGAGCTTCTACGCCATTTTGAGCTTGTATTACTTGATAGCCCGATTTTTGTAGAGTGAGAGAGATAGTTTGGCGCAAACTAATTGCGTCATCTACTACTAAAACAAGTTTTGGTGATTTATGATCTGGCTCTTGAGAATAACTGGGTTGAGTTTCTATCGTTTTTATGGAAGTAGATGCAGTAAGTAATGGTGTAGATACAAAACTGTCTCCCGATATCGCCAAAGCTTTTTTATTTGAGGGAGAAGCTACTGGTAACGCCATGATATCAAGTGTTGTTTGTTGGATCTCGCTAGACTTAACCAGCAATGAAGCATCAATCACTAAGATGAGATTACCATTGGGTAAAATACTACAACCATAAACATATTTTGGCGGTGCGATCGCATTTCCTAAAGGTCTGATGACCAGTTCTTGTTCACCAATTATTTGGTCAACTTCCAAAGCAAACATTCCCTGATTTCGTCGGAGCAAAAGCACTGGATTTTTCGCTATGCTTGGGTCGTCAGTACTTGATGTGTTGTATGTAACAGCAGTATTCAAGAATGAATCATTATAATTAATCAATTTTGAAAGGTGACGGAGGCTGACCATAGTCTCATCATTGTCTGTGTTCCAATGCAAGACTTTTTGACCTTCAATTTCTTTAATTTGCTGCTCGGAGGGAATCAATATTTTTTCAATACTGTCCGAAAGAAGGGCATAAATAACACCTTTGGCTTGAACTAGCATTAATTTTTTTGTAGTCATAGAAAAAGGAATTTTGAGTATGAATATTGTTCCTTGATTGGGTAAGGATTGAACTGAAATTGAGCCATTAAGTGCGTTCATCTGAGTCCGCACAATATCTAACCCCATACCACGCCCAGAGATTTCAGTCACTTTAGCGACAGTAGAAAATCCAGGTGAAAATATCATGTCTAAAAGTTCAGGTTCTACCAGATTAGAAGCATAACTTCTAATTTTTTCTTCAGTTTGTATGGGATAGAATTCAGCAGCTTTTCTACGAATTCTGTCTAAATTCAATCCCTGACCATCATCCCGAACTTCGATAATAGTGTGGCTACCCTGATGATAGGCGCGGATTTCGATTAACCCTTGTTCTGGTTTTCCAAGCTCTCGGCGAAGTTTCGGAGCTTCAATCCCGTGGTCAAAAGCATTACGTACTAAATGTAATAACGGATCGTAGAGTTTTTCTGCAATCGCTTTATCTACTAGTACTTCAGTACCAGTAAGTTTCAATTCTACAAGTTTGGCATAAACATTCCCAAACTTATTTACCATCTGGGGGAAACGATTTAGGATATTGCCCAAAGGCAACATTCGTGCTTCTACTAAGCTCTCTATAATATTAAGAGTTAAATTCTCTTGTTTGTCACTAATTTGAGCAGCTTGTGTCACGAGCAATTCAAGTGATTCTGTGGTTTCTTGTAGTTGCAGTATCTCTTCTATTGCTTCATGCAATGTTGTATGAAATTCTGTATATACATCCATTTCTAAGGAGTCAAATTTAACTGCAAAGTTTTGCGTTTCTTGTGAGGCAATATTTGGTATTTGTAATGGTAGATCGCGTAACTCATTTAAAGTTTTTTGGTGTCTAGTAATTTGCTGTATTAATTGAGCAATGATTTCTTTAACTTGTTCATCTTGCAAACTACGTCTTTTTTGGTAAATCAGTAATTCTCCAGCTAAATAATTGAGGTGTTGCAGTCTCTCTGTATCTACTCGAATAAATGAAGGTTGACGAAAGTTTTTAGTTTGAACATACTGTGATTTATCTTCTATTTCTTTGTTGATCTGTGTAGCGTCAGGCATAACTTCAATGGCTGTTTCAGTAACACCTATAGCTACCTGCTCAAATAAATCAACTTTTTCTGAATAATCAGAATTTGGGGTTGTCACCATTGGCTCTGTTAGGTTTTGGCTAACTTCTCCTCCCCATATTGTCTCTAGTAAATTATCAGTAGTTTGAGAAGATACAGATTTAGATATTTCTTTAAAAACTAACAGTGTTTGCAGTTTGGGAATATCAAGCCAATTTTTCTCTTCGGTAGTAACAGGTGGATAGTTTTTATATTCTTGTGCTAATCTATGAATTCGATTTTGTAAGATTTTAATGATTGAGATATAATTGTCAGAATTGTGAATAGAAGCCTGAAACTTCGTGACAGCAAATAAGATAATTGAAATTATCCCATGTCTGTAAATATAAAGGCTTTGGCTATCTTGTTCATCATGAACAAAATTAAGAAACTTTTTCAGCCAATTTTCGATATAATTAAGTAGATTTTCTCTTTCTAATCTGGGAACAAGTAAATCTAAATTAAGTTCTGATTTTGGTATTTGCATCTCGTGATTAAACCAGCCAAAAATGTAACGAATAACTTTTGTATAAAACTTAGCAGTTATTGGATTGACAGATTCATTTTTATTGTTATCAGATGTAGTAAGAAACTGGTAAAATTGCTCTTCATTAATAACAAAGATTTCAGCATATGAATTATTTTGTAATTTTTCAGATAACTCATTATTTGCGACTAGGGTGAGTTTTCGCAAAGCTAGAGAAGTTTCTCCACCAGATATGCGATCGCCTTCTAATACCAACTTTTGCGCTTGTTGTAAATCTGCAAGGGCAATTTCAGCGATTTGCTGTACCTGAGTGGGATTTGCTTGCAGCGCTGAAAGAATTGTTTGAGAAATTTCTCCCAATCCAGGTAAATTTAGAGATTCTGCTAAACCGAAAAATACCTCAGCTTGGGACTGTAATAATTCAATAAATTCGTTATTATTTGGTGGATTGTTAATAGCTTCAGCAATACTGTTTAGACGTTGCTCTACTCCCACCTCAAAAACGGACTGGACAATATCAAATCCCAATTCCTCAGAAGTGGGAATATGAGCCTCATCACCAAACGCATCACCTAGCTTTTCTTGTAGCTGTGAAAAGACTGAAGTTGCTCGATTTATTAGTTCTGCATCATTCACAGTACTGCCTATTAGCTCAGTATTTAGTGCTATGCTAAGACACTCATAAGCTTGTAATAAAAGTGTTTGTAGTTCGGCATCAATTACTACGGTTGGGTTATATAAAGCCTTAAATACATCTTCTAAAAAATGGGCTATCATCTTAATAACTTCTAGCCCAACATTAGCAGCGCCACCTTTAAGTGTATGAGTAGCCCGCATTAAATTATGGACTTTAGCAGTGCTATAACCTTCCGATAAGCTAAATAGTTCTTGTTCAATAATCTGTACTAATTCTGGAGCTTCAGCTAGAAAGTAGATGTATCCTTGTTCGCGGATTTCGTTATCTGTAATCATATTTTTGATTTTAAATTTTAGATTTTTGATTTGTTATGTAAAGTTTTAATTGATGCAATTTGATGTCAGAATTTCAGCGTTTCCTGACATCAAATCGCTCACTTTTTCTAGCAGTAATAAACCAACCTCAACAATAACTTCCATCCAATAAAGACTTTCATCGGTTTCTTCCTCTACCAAGCTGAGTTTAGCAATGACATCCGCAGTTGACTTCCCACAACAAGCTAGATGTTGCTGAACCGATTAGCTGCTCTGCCGTTCAGCTCTATCGAAGGGCTTCTACTAAACGGATTACTCGCAATCCTAGTTGCTTTATTCCCCGCTTAAAATCCTCCTCATTCATAATCCAAAATCTAAAATCTAAAATTTATTTGACTTTAAACTTGCTAGCAGTTGTTAATAGCTCTTGCGCCATCCCTGATAAATCTTGAAACACAGCCGCAATTTCTTGAGATTCAGCAAAAGTTTTATTAGCAATTTCTGCTACATCTTGCATTGATTTTGTGACTGTTACAGATTGGGTCATTTGTTTTTGAGTCGCTGCGGTAATCCGCTCGATTAGCTGACTAATTTCGGCAGTTGCAGAAACGATCGCATTCAAGTTTTGGCGAGTGTCACTGACAAGATTTGTGCCTTCTACTACCTGCTGAATACCAATTTCCATTGCTACTGCAACTTCTCCGGTTTCTGCTTGAATATCCTGGACTAATTTTTCTATTTCGATGGTTGCCGCTGCTGACTGGCGAGATAAAGAACGGACTTCATCGGCTACAACTGCGAAGCCTTTGCCATATTCACCGGCACGGGTAGCTTCAATAGCCGCATTCAGAGCTAGTACGTTTGTCTGTGTAGCAAAATTACCAATCAAATTCACCACTTTGGAGATTTTTTGCGAAGATTCGCTGAGGCGTTTAATCTTTTTGCTGGTTTGAGCAACGGTTTCACGAATTCCTTGGATTGCTTGTACAGTCAGATTCATCGCTGTATCGCCAGACTCTACAGTTTCATTGGCTTGTTGCACTGCAACTTGCACTAATTCGGCATTCGCCACCACAGCTTGAGTAGAGTCCACCATCTGTTGAATTTCGCCTAATGCTGCGGTAATTTCCTCAGATTGTTGTTGTGCCAGATTAGTCAGTCCCGCCAGTGAAGCCTCGCTATTGGTAGAAGTTTGAGCAACTTGTTGAGCAGCCCCCTGTACCTGAAGAACTATTTGCCGCAGCGCTTGCAGGGTATTGTTGTAAGCATCAGCGATCGTGCCTAGTTCGTCTTCTGTAATCGGTGCGCGTACTGTTAAGTCACCGTTAAGGGCGGGTCTAAGGGCTGTTAAGAGTTGAATAGATCGTTGTTGTAGTAACTCCTTGGCTGCCTTTTCTCGTGCGGCTGCTTCTGCTAATTTTGCTGACTGTGCTTGTACCTGCTGCAAATATTCGGTATGTTGTAATGCCAGTCCTAACTGGTTCCCAATGCGTGCTAACAACGTGACTTCTGATTCTTCCCAATCACGAGTTCCAGAATTTTGATAAGCTGCCAGCAAACCCCACAATTGCTCCCCAGCAAATACAGGAACAATTACATAAGCTTTGACTTCAAATTGCTCTAAAATTTCAATGTGGCAAGGAGAATGACCTACCTGATAGATGTCATTTACAACAAAGCTTTCATCTTGGCTATATCGACCTCCCTGAGTTTCTTGCAAGTGGGTATCTTCCCAGACAGTTTTGATATCGGGACCTACCAGTTTTACCCAATTATGGCCTACAGATTCCGCTACAAATTCGCCAGTCCAATTAGGGTTGAATCGATAGACTGCGACGCGATCGCATCGCAGTAATTGCCGTACTTCTTGAGTGGTTGTTTTGAAGATTTCTTCTACATCTGAAGATTGCCGGATGCGGTTACTGATCTTGGTGACAGCTTTCTCTTGTTCCGCTATCTGAGCTAACTTTTCAGATTTCAACCGAACTAATTCTAAATAATCTATCTGTGATTTAGCTAGGCTAAATTGCAAGCTAGTCTGAACCAAAAAATTCACTTCCCAGGTTTCCCATTCACGGGGGCTAGAATTTTGATAAGCTGCCAGCAAACCCCACAATTTATCCCCGAAGAATATAGGAACAATTATGTAAGCTCTGGCTTCAAACTGCTCTAAAATCTCAATATGGCAAGGAGCAAGCCCTACTTGATAGATGTCATTGACAACAAAGTTTTCGCCTCTGACATACCTACCTCCCTTAGTTTCTTGTAAGTAGGTATCGTCCAAAACGGTTTTAATATCAGGGCCTACCAGTTTTGTCCAACCAGTACCCACAGACTCAGCCACAAATTCGCCACCCCAGTCAGGGTTAAAACGATAGACTGCGACGCGATCGCATCGTAGTGATTGGCGCACTTCTTGAGTGGTTGTTTTGAAGACGCTATCTACATCTAAAGATTGTCGGATGCGGCCTACTATCTTAGTAAAAGCTTTTTCTTGTTCAACTATTTGGGCTAGCTGTTCAGATTTCTTATGCATCTGTTCTAGATATTCGCCTTGTGAGATAGCCACACCAAATTGCAGTCCAATTTGGGTTACAAAGCTTTCTTCCCAAGGTTGCCAATCACGAGGCCCAGAATTTTGATAAGCTGCCAGCAAGCCCCATAATTTCTCTCCAGAAAATATGGGCGCAATGATGTAAGCCTTCATTTCATACTGCTCTAAAATATCAATGTGGCATTGAGTATGACCCATTTTATAGATGTCTTTGGCCACAAAGCTTTCACCCTTGGCATAACGTCCTCCTTGGGTGTCTTGCAAGTGGCTATCTTCCCACACCATATAAAAATCAGGGCTGACCATTTTTACCCAGCCATTACCCACTGACTCAGCGACAAACTCGCCACTCCAGTCAGGTTTGAAACGATAAACGGCGACGCGATCGCATTTTAGTAATTGACGTACTTCTTGAGTGGTTGTTTGAAAAATCTTATCGACATTTGATGCCCGCAGAATTTTGTCGATGACTTTAGCTACAGATTTTTTTGCTAGTATTCGCTGTTGTTCTTCTCTTTGGAATTCAAAACTCTGCAATTTGTAGATTAATTCTGTTGTAATTTGAGATAGCAGAGTAATTTCTATTTCTTGCCACTGCCGTGTTGAATAGCAATTATTTACTACCAGCAATCCCCATACTTTCCCTTCTACTACTATCGGTAAACTCAAACTAGCTTTGATTTGAAATTTATCTAGTAGTTGCTTTTGATAGGGTGTAAGTTGAATCTGATTGATATCGTCAATAACTACAGGTTCTATATAGTCTTGGTTTGTGTATAAGCCAAAAATAATTCCGGGAATATTTTCGCCTAGAGTCGGTGTCCAACCTAGTGTTCGAGATTCTGCTAAAACATTACCTGAATCAAGGGAAGTAAACTGATAAATTAAGGCGCGATCGCAGCCAATTTTTTCTCTAATTTGCGCTACAGTAATTTTGAGTAGTGTATCAATGTCTGGAGCTTGACGCAGATGAGTTACGATGTCTTGTAACTGTCGCCGCCAAGTTTTAAATTCCTGAGATATGGCATTTAATAAAGATATTTCATTACTAGCAATATTTGCTATATTAGCGTGTCCATTTAAATTTTCTACTTCAGATATTAGATGCTCATTTTCATGGCTATTGCTATACAAAAATGTCATTTGATTAACCTCAAAATTTGTTATGGATAATAAGTGGGAATTTTGCAGAAAAGGATGGGGGCATCCACTTTTGGCAGATCGACTTTTTTAGACCAACCATATAGTAGGGTTTTTGGCACCAAATAATTATGTTTCTTCCAAAAGTGGACGCTCCCAAAAGATGAATTATTATTCGCTTACCAAAAATTAGGAATTGTCAAAAAATTATCCCCGATGTCTATTTCAAATTTTCAATTATGAATCTTCCAGAGGGAAGATTGGATAATCGTTATAGCATCCAAATTAAAAATCACATCTTCGGAACCATTAATAAAGTATCCCTGTAAGAAAGGTGATATTTTAGGATAAAATAATTCGGTATTTGGGGGTTTGATTTGTTGAATATCTAGCCATTCAATATCTATAATCTGTTTCACCAATAGCCCTAAATACTTTCCATTATTTTCCAGAACAATCGCCATCATTCTTGAAATTAAATTTGCTCCTTGTGAAATTGGAGGATAACCTAGCATTGCCTCTAAATCCACTAACCAAAGCATCTCACCCCGCCAGTTATAAATACCCAATACGCTACTGGACATCTGTGGAACACTACATATTTCAGGTAGTGGTACTTGCAAAACTTCTGTGATGTGTTGTAAAGAAATGACAGCTGTATCTTTTACTCCCAAATTAAAACTTAAAAACTTTTCCTTGGTTTCCAAAGTTATTGATCCTTTGTGCTTAATTGTTTATCTCTAGCCACTATTTGCTTTTATGATTTGAGCTTGCAGAGGTCATATATTATAAATAGTGACATTGACTTTTAGTTGAATTATTGCATTATCAATGAATTAATCGCTTTAAGATTACCACTAGTTCCTCTTTATCAATCGGTTTTGATAGATAACCATCAGCGCCCAACATATTACCCCAAATTTTATCTACATCACTATTTTTGGTAGAGCAAAAAACCACAGGTATTTTGCTAGTGTCGGGGTTATTTTTCAGTTCTCGGCAAATTTCAAAGCCACTTTTCCCTGGTAAAATTACATCGAGAAATATGAGGTCTGGCTTGTTTTTATCTATTTTGTCTTGAGCTTCTTCGCTGCTGGTGGCGCTAATTACAGAATAACCTGCCTGTTGCAAGTAACGGCTGATTATTTCCATATCTGTTAAGCCATCTTCAACAACTAAAACAGTATTCATGATAATTACCCTTTAAAAATTTTTAAGAATGTAGACAAATTAGATATAAAAATCCTAGTGATTCATGAACAAAGACATGCAGTAATTACGCACAAAAGATTCACCAATTTCCTTATTAAAAAGGGGGCTAGTGGGAGTGCGCCAACGAGATTTTAAGTTTTAAATGTGTAATTTCTGACATAGAAAGGACTAGAGAATAGCCCTAACCTCTTTGTCATAATCAATATTTCACAACTCAAATAGGACTGCTATAAATACAAAAAGTTGTATTTGTCTAATTTTGGTTCAATCTTTATCTATTAACCTCAGAAAAAGTACGTAGCGGACATAATTTAATATATATATTTGTGAATATTAAAAATATTATCAAGAAAGAATAAAAGCATTCTTCGTCATAATTAAGACGTAATTTTATAGGAATATAATTAAACAAATATTTAAATACTTAAAAAAAATAATTAAGTAGCTTTCATACTGCTACCTAATTATTCCTTCTGAATTCTGGCTTCTTTTAATGTTTATGTACGCGAGAAAGTTTATAGGTTGTAAAAATTTGGTTCTGGGTATTACTGAGTTATAGTCCAATACTGAGAAATGAAATTTTTAAGCCAATCAGACTAACTGATGATTAATTATCAATAAAAATTATTCATTCTCCCTAATTACAAACCTATCTAAAACTTATATTCTATTTTTGAAAAACTTAGTGCAACCCAAAAAGGCTCTTTTCGCATTGCTTATTGCCTATTACTAGTTAAACCAAGTAACTATGGCTACGCCAGGCTGCACGAACAGACATCAAAGCAGATTCCTATACATTGGCTTTATTCTTCTCAACGGGAACACTCAATGTAGGTAAATATTTACGTATTATACTCATTACCTTATCAGGCGCTACGGGTTTAGTAATGAAATCTGTAGAACCGACTACTTTGGCACGAACTCTATCTAAAAGACCATCGCTGCCTGTTAATATAATCACTGGTGTATTGGCAAATGCAGATATTCGCCGCAACTGAGTGCAGATTTCATAACCACTAGCAACTGGCATAATCAAATCCAAGAAAATTAGGTCTGGTTTATCTTGAATGAGTGTTGGGAGTGCTTGTACAGCATCTTGAATTTTGATAAACCTTAGTCCATTGGAAGTAATAATATCCTCTAGCATTTTACAGACTTGAGGGCTATCATCCACGCAGGCAACTAATGGAGCATTTGGTTTCTTTGGTTGTGTAGTGGCAGACTTATTGTTGACCTCAGTTCCTACTAATGGCATATCAGGTACTTCTACTAATTCGATGATTCCTTTAAGGATATAAGGAAGCAATGAACGGGTGAGTGGTAGTACACTCTGCTTCATTTTCACGGCTAAATCTAAGAGAGTGAATTTACCATTGATTAAATTCACAAAGTTTTTGTAGACAGATAGACTTACCATCTGCTGGAGTTGTTCTGGTCGCCGCAAAATCGGTGCCAAATTAGGAGAAAAATTTGCTAAACCAGCGGCTGACCAAGTTTTCCATGAGTCTTGCATGTGCTTTACAGACATTTCTGCACTCGTAAAGCTCATTGGTGTTTCGAGGATAACTTCTTGGCTGCGATTGCAAGTTATAGAAGCAAAATTTCCTTGCAATGCTAGGTCAAATAGTAATTCTGCTATGGTGCTTTCGGCAATAGACTGAATCTGTTCTCTCTGAATTTTCTGTTTTTTATAAAAGATTTCTAAAAGGCGGTAATCCCAGTAATCTATTGATACGTCTTGTGAACGCAACAGCAATTTATCAACATCAATCTGAGGACAGTTTTGAGCCATGTGTCTACGCCAGCGCCGGAAGGGATGAGTGCCCCCTGTTGCCCAAACAATACGTCCCAGGCGATAATAAAAAGTCCATTGGCCACCCTTCGAACTTTTAATATTTAATTTGCCATTATATTGCAGTTGAGTACAAGTTTTAAATTCATTAACTAAATTCTTTGAAAGAAGAACTTCCGAGTGGGTCATATTTTATTCCTTATATTAAAAAGCCAGTTATTGAAAAACCCACACTAGTTGTATAGTGGTCAGAAGACACATCAAAATTGATATATAACGGTCAAAATCAACTTTATTAAAATCAAAGTATGATGGGAAAATAGCAAAAATCCTGTTAGTCTATAAGTACGATTTCATATAGTTTGTTATCGGTAGACTTTACGAATGAAGTAGCTTGCTATAGTCCACATCATTAGGATGCATACAGTATTAACAAATTATTTTAATAATTTTAATACGGAATTATATCCGTATAAGTTCTGAATTTTTGTTTAAAATGATTAGTAATATTTAGGACTTTTTAACTTTATTTATTTAAATTAGCTATGAATGCTAATAATATTTATTTAAATTTACATTTATTAATAAAAGTTAATTGAAGCGAGCTTTGTTAGTGAATATTATCTTTAAAAAAAGGTGTGCTACTAAAACAAGTAGCAGCCACCTATAGAGTATTTATTTAGGAAAATGTCTTTAAGATTGGTTGCGGTTTTGATAGCTCATAACAGCGGCCCTAAGATTACTTTGGTGTTCTGAAAGAAGCCGATCGCCATCCTCTTTTTCCAAACCAGTCCAGTGCATTAATAATGCTAGTTTAACCCACTTGCCACTACGTTCTAATAAAAAACCAGCAGCTTCCCGACTTAAGCCTGTGAGGTCTTGCAATATTCGTAAAGCGCGATCGCGTAACTTTTGATTTGTTACTGCTACATCCACCATACGATTGCCATAAACCTTACCTAGTTTAACCATTACTCCTGTGGAAAGCATATTTAAAGCTAACTTCGTGACTGTACCAGCTTTCAGGCGAGTTGAACCGGCGATGATTTCTGGCCCTGTCAATAGGCGAATGTCAATATCGGCATCAATGCTAACTTGTTCAGCCGGAACACAGGCGATAAAAATAGTACTGGCTCCCCGTTGACGAGCCGCATGAATGGCACCGTGGACATAAGGTGTTGTCCCACCAGCAGTAATACCGACGACTACATCTAGCTGGGTAATGTGTCGCCCAGCGATCGCAGCCTCACCATCTTCGATACTATCTTCTAAATCCTCCGAACTGCGTACCAGCGCACCCGCACCACCAGCAATAATCCCCTGTACCAACTCTGGGGGCGTACAAAAAGTAGGTGGACACTCAGCAGCATCTAGTACCCCTAACCTACCACTTGTGCCCGCGCCAATGTAAAATAAGCGTCCTCCGTGACGCAAACGCTCTGCGGTGCTATCAATCGCTTCAGCCAACTGAACTTTCGCCGCTGCAACCGCCGCAATTGCTTTTTGATCTTCGCTATTAAACAGTTCGACCAATTCCAGAGAACTGAGCTGGTCTAAGTTAAGACTGTTAGGATTTACCAGCTCGGTTAAAAGATGCCCACGTTCTTGCAAGTTTGTCATTTATCCTTATGTCCTTTGTTCGCTGTCCATTGTCATTAGTCAGTTAGCGACCAATGACCAGTGACCAATGACCAATGACCAATGACTAATGACTAATGACTAATTAAAGCAATCCTTCCAATTTGCGACGCATCTTCTCTAGTTCAGAATCAGAGAATTCTGGTTCTTCTAGTGGCTGTTGATTGAGAGGGAAGGTGTCTTCAACAGTATCCTCCTTCTGGGCGTTTGCTTGCCAGTCAGTTTGTTCTACGTTCAGTTCTGGGGGAGTGACAACTAAATTGCTGTTTTCTGGGATGATTTCCCATTCATATCCAGCACTTTCGCAAAATTCCTTGATTTCCTCAGCATCGATTGGCTCTGGTGTCGGTGCGGGGAAATCTTGAGCTTCCAGCATTAGGGCAAAGCGCGTGGCATCATCTTCTGACTCGAACATCAGAATTTTATTGCGATCGCCCTCCCGAATCGTGTGAATCCCCTCATTTTCGGTTCGAGCATTAAAAATTAACACAAAAACACGCATAGGCGTAATCATAAGTTAAACCAATACTTTTAGGTTGAATTTTACTATCTTCTATTAATTTTCTAGTATTTAACCTTTTTAGTGCATTTGAACTACTATTTGCATGATTTTTACTCTAGTAATTTTCTCTTAATAATATTCATATACCTATTATTCCTTTATTTCTCTAACTAGTACTCTGAGTCTATCTCACACATTACCACACAAGGATTACAGCTATTTTTGACGCTATGCCCCCTATTCTCGCTTGCTTGTTTCATCATTCCCTTACTAGTACCCAGTTATAGGTCATTTCTGGCATTAATCAAAGTATCGTGAGAGTCATTATCACTTGCTATTGAGAATAAATAGGAAGGTAGTACAAAAATATTATTTTTATATCTATCTGTCTGTTATCTCCTGAAAACTCCAAGTAGTACTCCAAGTAAATTCAAAACATGCACTGCACAAAAAAAGGACTCTAGATAGAGTCCTTACTATTAACTAAGCTTTTGAGTTATCTATTCACCGAGTAAATCCATCACCTCTTCTAACTTCTGTTTAGCTCGATAAAGGTTAATCAGTACTTGCTGTTCCCAGGATTGAGGAGGATGAAGTCTCCTATTCTCCAGTGTGAACTTAATAAGCGCCGCTTGTTCATCAGTTGGCGTATTCATTTGATCAAGTGCAGCGCTGATATTTTGGAAAGCTTCAAAACTTACCCGTCTTAATCCCCTACCTTCTTGCATCTGGTTAAGTGCGATCGCTGGGAATGCTAGCAAGCTGACAATATATGAATTCTTGTATCCAGCGTTCCCAGTAGGCTTAAGCCCGTATCTACGACACAAGTCCCGAAGGTCTTGAATAGTTTTGATTTCGAGTTCCGTTCGTGTAAACATAGAGTAGCCATTTGCTAAAAGTGGTATCGGTGGTGTACTGTTTTGCTGACTGTTATCACCACCGACATAAAACTCTATTCTAATGGTTTCGTTAGTATCAAGCCTTATTTACATCTCTCAACAATGCCTAACCCTAAAGGTAATCCTCAGAATTTTGAACCAGCACAACCAAAGGGTAGTGAGTTATTGACTTACCAATTAAGTTTTCGTGTTACCAAGGAAATGAAGGATGCAGTTAAAGCTAAGGATGACCCGCCTGAATTTTGTCGTCAAGCTATTCAGAAAGCGCTAGATGAGGACGTGTAATTAATTGTTCGGTAACTTATTGAATATAAAAAACCTCTCTTACACAGTAGAGAGGTTATATATTGCAAATAATTGTTTGTTTCCAAATACCCTCAACAGGAATGACCAATTACCCTGAAAGTTAGATTAATTCTTGGTTGAACCTTCTTCGATGTTTTTGGGATCTGATGCTGCCAAAAATGCTGCGTTGCTCCCGCCATAACAAGGAGACTGCCATGTGTTAACTCAACTTCGGCTTTCAAAGCCTTATCATGCTTATGCCTAAACATAAACCTTCTTGCTCCACCAAAACTAACAGAACCAATTACAGGATTGCTACCTAGTTCGGGTTCAGCATCACTGTGCCAGGAAATTCCATCATTTCCGTCTCGGTAAAGATTGAGCAAAACGCTGTTAAACTTAACTTTTGCAATTTTCTCAGCTTTCTCTTTTAGTTGTAGCAACGTAGGTGTCCAAGGTTCTGGATCAAGATGAATGCCTGAGAATTTATATGACTTATTTCTATCTCCATACCAAGCAGTTTCTCTTGGCAAGTTTACTTCCTTACCAAAAATCTTCATTCTGTCTTGTCGCCATTTTATTTCCTTAAACAGGGTTTGAAAAAGCTCGTCGCTTTCTTGCTGATTGTAAAAATTGTGATAGAAAGTTATATCTGCATCTGGTATAGATAGGACTTCTTTCTCTGCACTCTTTTTTGGCTCATTAATAGCAGAGTCAAATCCAGAAAACAAGTCGCCTTGAATTGCATTCATAACAAATCTATTTTTTATTAAAGCTGCTTTAGAGTCTTACAGTAAATTGTCGTTCATACCTTTCTATTTTTCCTATTTCAAATCTTTTATTTTTGTTAAAAAAGATTTCCTTAAAAATTGCTTCAGATGACTTACATGAGTCTATAACTGTAGAATTTTTGATAAACAGATTATAGAAATTATCTATCCTGCTAATAGCTGTATACCGAGATGCGCTTGTACAAATAATACGATTTTCTCCTTTAAATAAATTAATTATTAATTGATATAGCTTATTTATCTCGAAGTATTCAACATCTATTATGTTTGAAAAAAGATGAATTTTAATATTGCTAGGATTTGAATCAAAATCACTATAGTTTAAGTTATCTATACACTTATGGACTGTCTTGATTGTAGAGTTACTGGAGAAATTAGGCTGTAACATTTGGCAAACAAAGCTGTAGCCACGCGATAGCGCGATTGCTGATGGCTCAATTAGTGCAACTGATTCTATTTTAGGTCTAAAGCTATTTTCAAAAAAATAATCGATTAAAACACAGGTTGCAAGCGCCTGACCACATCCCCAATCGATAATTTCTATGTTTTTAGCTTCCATGTTCTCAAATTTAGTTGAAGGAAACGCTTCATAGAGTTTATGAAAGTGATGCCCGCCATAGAGACCAATATATCTATCACATTCTGCCTCATTATCTAGTACTTTTTTACCGTGGTCTAAATTGTCATAAGGAAATGGAAGGTTTATTGTTCTGGGTTTGTAAATATCATTGAAAAACCTTGTTTGTTCTTTCTGCGGATTTGACATGAGCATAAGAAGCCTTAAGAGTGGATTTGACTACTCTCTTAAGTTACCCAGCTTCCTATAAAATACTTAATACTTATTATACTTATTTTTCTATGTATTGACTCTGAGGGTATTATTGGTGAAACCTTCCATATATCTCCCCAGGATAAATACAAAAAAACAGCTTTTCTGATACTTGATACCAGGTTATACATAATTATACTTAGTTGATATTTCACCGCTTAACAAGCTTCAGACTGTTGTACTTTATAAAATTTAGGCTCTACGAAATCTTTATTTGATAAAGGTTCCAGATTAATCAGATTTTTAAAATCTTTATATTTCTGCAATTACTCTAAGTTCCGATGACTAGAAATTTCTTGCACAACTCTGATATTCAGTTTTGCTAATCACTTCAACATCTCATAGTCGTATATTTCTAAAATTCTTAGAGTAATACTTGAAGAACTTTCAATAAGTAAATACGTCGTTACAGCACTTCTTGCTATTGTGCAATACAGTTTTCTTCTTTCCCCTCTCCTAGCATAGCTTTCAGCTTTTAGGATGTACTTCCTAGCTGCCGGAAGTGCTGTAATGCCACCAAAAATAAAATTACAGTTTTGCAGTGTCTAGAATGCTTGCTACCTACACAAACTTTTCAGGAAAAAGACTCTCAAAGGTGAGTGTGATTTTAATTGTTAATCAGCTATTTAATATCGGTGGCACACATAAAAAAACCTCTAGAATGCTTTTATCTAGAGGTTTTTAATTTACTTGGAGTCTCTACTTAGAGTAATTTCAACTACACTTCTCTATTTACTTAGATGTCTTTCAGTACTCTTTCCTTATCCGGTTGTAGATAATGCTTAATAAGAGTGTCTACACTGTTGCCGCAACTGTCAGCTAATAAACCTAAGTCAGCACCGTTATTAGCTTGAATACTGATAAAAGTATGTCTAGTAGAGTAGGGTTTAAGATAACCGTGTATTAATCCTTGAGTAGCGAGTCTACTAACAACCCCAGGATAACTATAAGCCTTTCCGTCCTCATTTACACGGTTATTATGGTTCCAAGCTACTCTAATTTTAGGTGAGTCATAGTATTTGCCTTTGTTACTAAAAACTAATTCATTATCATTTTCTGTTTTTTCTTTTAAAATTTTTAATAGATTAATTAATCTATTCATGCCTTTCATTTTAAACCATCTAATTACTTCCGTTTTAGTGGTTTTAGTTTTCTTCAATGAATAAGAATAACTTTCACCAAAAATTATCCATCCTGAATCAAATTTAATATCTTTCCATTTAAGTGCGAATGCTTCGCCGTGCCTACATCCAGTAAGGAATAAGAATTCAATCAAATTCGCAACTTCTCTCTCGTGTTTTTTATTTGATTCATAAAATGCATTGATAATTATATCTCTCTCTTCCAAGGTATAAGCCTTGTAATCTTCTTCTTGTAACTGTTGTGATTTTTTAGGCAGTAGATAAGATTCTTTAATCTCGTTAAAATAATCTCGGTTTATTCCTAAGTTATTGTTAATTGCCCATAAGGAAAGAGAAGACAACGCACCGTACAAAGTTTTTATTAAGTGCTTGCCAGTTTTTTTTGCATTCAATGTATTAATAATTAAACTTGCTGTTTCTTCTCCAAACTCTTGATCTAAAAAAGGTGTTAGCAATGCAGTGTAAGTAGTTTGGTATAGTGTCCTATGTGTTGACTCAGCAATTTGTTGTGTTTGCAGCTTCCAAGCGATATATTTAATCCACAATTCTCCTAATGTAGGTAATGCTCTCGCGGTCGGTAACTGAGTAACTGTAGCTAGCATCGGCTTGATATCCAGATACTTAGCCAGGGTAGGGTCAAATAATCCTCCGTCTGGATAATCGATGTCAGCTTGTATCCGCCTAGCTATGCTATCAGCCCATTGTTTGTTTTCTGGGGTATCACTTCTGCCTAACCCTTTATAAGCTTGGCGTTTACCGTAGAACTCCTGACTCACCCTAGTACTGAACTGGAGGCGGAGAGAACCTTTGTCAACTCCTACGTTTACGTCAGCTAATCGGTTAGAACCCTTGGTGTTTGGACTTTTTGAGTACATCTAGTAAAATTCTAGTAATTTTTATTGTTTCAGTTCTTGAATAACTGCTTAAATACTAGAATACCTTATGAGTACCATTACACTTTTTGGTGTAATCATGTGTCTTTTTTAAAGTCTATTCATATTAAAGTTCTAGGTTGTACCTGTGCGAAAGTCAAAGGAACAATTTTCAGTTTATTAAGATCAGATTTTCCTGAAAACGCCAATATTATTAAGCATAAGTATTGGATCAAGCAAATACCGTAACTTAACGAATGAGGTCTTTGCTTTACTTGGCGTATCCTGGAAATGGCATACTGAATCAATGTGTCAGTTAATGCTTGTGTGTGCCAGCGATATCCGGCAATTAATACAGTGAAAGCAAATGACTAAATCTCCCCATCAAGATATTCACTCCCCCTCCCCTACCCGCAAGCGTCTGTGGTTGCTGGTATTGAGTCGGGGTAGCATTGCCTTGAGTGGACTTTTACTGTTAGGAGTTATCATCGGTATTTGGCGGTTGTGGACTTTTGTCCAAACAGAGTTAACGCCGTTGGCACAACAAAGTCTGACTACTACACTCAACCGTCCGGTAAAACTGGGAAAAGTCACACAATTTTCGTTAACGGGAGTGCAGTTTGGCGCTTCAGCTATCCCAGCCACACCCACAGATCCAGATCGGGCGACAGTCGAATCTGTAGAGGTGGGTTTTAACCTGTTACAACTAATCTTTAACCGCCACCTCAAGCTTGATGTAACCTTAGTCAACCCAGATATTTACATTGACCAGGATGACCAAGGACGCTGGGTTTCCACTAGCATCGCGTCGTCAGGTAGAGGCGGTGCAATTAAAACTGATTTGGACTACTTGCGTTTTCGTAATGCCAAGCTGGCATTGATGCCGCAGGAGAGAGGGAAGGAGGCAGGGGATGCTGGGGAAGGAATATCTTCTGTGTCTCCCACCTCTCCCGTAACATTTTCTCAACTTAACGGTTCTGCCCAACTTTTAGCAAACAACCAGTTAATCCGGTTTGAAGTAGGAGGGCAAGCAGACAGTGGTGGCAATATTTCCATTGAGGGAGAGACACGTTCTAAGGTGCTAGCGGGCAACTTTCAAGTGAAAGCACAAGATTTGCTGGCTGCGGATATTACTCGGTTGATTAAGTTACCAGTGAACTTACAGGCGGGTCGAGCCAATGGCGACTTGTTAATTCGGTTGACACCAGGGCAGCAGACTTTATTGTATGGCAATGCGGCTGTGCAAGGGGTAACACTTCAAATACCCAAAGTCCCGCAACTGTTGAGTAATAGCCAAGGAAACCTCCGTTTTCAGGGAACGGAGTTGCAGTTAAACAATGTTACAACCAACTACGGCAAAATTCCTGTAGTGGCTACGGGAATCATCGACACTCAAGCAGGTTTTAAGTTGGCAGGGCGTGTAAATGCGGTGAGTTTGGCTAATGCCCAGGAGACTCTGAAGGTAAAACTACCTGTGCCGATCGCTGGACAAGTACAAGCAGATTTGCAGATTACTGGATCGACTAAAGAGCCAATTCTCTCAGGCACAGTTGCCACAATCCAAACTGCCCGCATTGATAAAGTTGATTTCAATAGCATCAGTAGTAAATTTGAGCTTGTTACTAGCTCTAGTTCCTCTTTAATTACCCTAAAAGATATTCAAGGTAAAGCCAAAATTGGTGGTGATATTACAGGCGCTGGCACAATTCAACTTGGTAAAACGCCGCAACTAGATTTAAATTTCGCTGCCAAGAATGTTCCAGGGGATGCGATCGCAAAAGTTTATGAAACAACACCTGCGTTCCAAATCGGCAATGTCTCAGCTACAGCCCAATTAACTGGCGCTCCGACAAATGTCCAAACTTTGGTACAGTTCCAAGCCCCTAACGGAACTTACCCTGGAACTGGCGAAGTTGCGATCGCTCCAAATCGCAATGTCTCTTTCCGTAATGTGGCTCTTAATGTAAGCGGTGGTACAGTCCGGGCAACGGGTAGTTATCTTAATGAGCGTTGGCAAGCTGTGGCTGTTGCCTCTAGGGTAAAATTAGAACCATTTGTAGACAAAAGTCAACTACAAAATGTCTCTTTGGCGGAGGCACAGTTCAATGGTCGTCTCATCCTCTCAGGCAACACAGCACCATTTAAAATTGCCACGATTCGCACTGATGGCGCAGGAGTTCAAATTGGTGGCGGCACGGTAGCAGTTTCTAATGTCCAACTGCAAGACCAAAGTTTCTCTGCTCAACTTGTAGCTAATGGTGTGCGGTTGGGGCAAATATTGAAACAGTCTCCCCCAGCTTTAAATAATCCTTTGGCGGGTACGTTCCAAATCGCAGGTAACAGAGATAATTTCAGCCTGAAAACGCTCCGTGGCAATGGTGAGGGTAGCCTTGCTATTGGCGGTGGTAAGGTTACAGCTAAAAATATCCAAGTGGCTAATGGTGTCTATCAGGCGCAAGTTCAGGCTAAAAATGTTCCTGTGCAGCAATTGGCAAAAGTACCAAAGCAGTTTCAAGGGGCATTAAGTGGTCAGTTCGATGTAGCAGGTTCTGTTGATTCTTTTAAACCGCAGACTATTCAAGCCAGTGGTCAGGCGCGAGTAAATGTTGCGGATGGAACTATTACGGCCTCTAATATCCAACTTGCTAATGGTGTCTATCAGGCGCAAGTTCAGGCAAATAATGTACCTGTGCGCCAGTTGGCAGCAGTACCACCGCAATTTAGAGGGACGTTAACTGGTCAAGTAAACGTAGCGGGTTCTGTTGAATCCTTCCAACCTAAAGCTATCCAAGCTATGGGTCAGGCGCGGGTAAATGTTGCGGGTGGGACGATTACAGCCTCTAATATCCAAGTGGCTAATGGTGTATACCAGGCACAAGTTCAGGCAAATAATGTACCTTTGCAGCAGTTGGCAGCAGTACCACCGCAGCTACGAGGGACGTTAACTGGTCAAGTAAACGTGGCGGGTTCTGTTGAGTCCTTCCAACCGCAAACTATCCAAGCTAGTGGTCAGGGACGGCTGGATGTTGCAGGTGGAACGATCGCAGCTTCTAATATCCAATTGGCTAATGGTCGCTATCAAGCTGTAGTTAATGCTGACGGTGTGGAGTTAAATCGGTTCAATCAGCAATTGCGGGGGCAATTTGGCGGTCAGTTGCAATTAGCTGGCAATGTCGGATCATCCAAATTAGCTGATGTGCGTGCTGCTGGACAGGTGCAATTATCCCAAGGGCTTCCTGGTCTTGAGCAACCCCTCACGGCTGCGATCGCTTGGAGTGGTGAAAGGCTGACCATTGAGCGGGCAACTGCTCCCGGCTTAAGTGTGAGTGGTAACATATTAGCCAATGCTAAAAAAGCAGGTATACCGGAAATTACTGCCTTAAATCTCAACGTTCAAGCGCAGAATTACAACTTAAAACAGTTACCGATCAATTTTCCTAATCAGGTTGCTGTGGCGGGTAGAGTCGATTTTAATGGACAAGTCACTGGTAAGCTGCCCTTGCCAAATGTGGTAGGGCAAATTAATTTACGAGACTTAGTTGTTCAAGATATTGCTTTTGAGCCGTTGTTAAGTGGAAACATTGATTCAGCCCAGGGACGCGGTTTAAATTTGAACTTGGCGGGTAATCGCGATCGCTTGGCCTTTAATTTAGATGCCAATAATCGCCCGAAATCCTTCTTGGTAAAATGGCAGGAAGCATCAGCTACAGGTAATGTTCAAGGGAATGACTGGGCACTCAAAGTTGCAAATTTCCCCCTACAAATATTGAATTTGACTCCGCCACCAATTACTCGATTGGGCGCTGGTAAGATAGCTGGGTTGTTAACTGGGGATTTGCTATTTAATCAGCAGACATTGGCAACAACGGGGAATTTAGCGATCGCTAATCCCCAAATTGGCTGGGTTAAAGGCGATCGAATAGCTGCTCAATTCCGCTACAGTGATGGGAAAGGCACACTTACCAACAGCGAATTTGTCAAAGGTAAAAGTAGCTACGCCCTTGTCGGTACGTTTGCCCAAAGCTCTAAAGGGCCTCAACTACAAGGTAAACTGAACGTCAGCCAGGGAGAGATCCAAGATGTTTTGGCTTTAACACAGATATTTGATTTACAAAATTTGCCAGGTGGTTCAGCAGAAATCTACGGCACAGCAGAGGATCTAGCCACTACCCCCCAAGGAGTACCAAATCAACCCTTATTAACCCAAATCCAACGGTTTTCTGAAATTGAAACTTTGGTAGCAGAACAGCAAGAACAGCGACTTAACTCCACTCCAATACCAGATTTGGCAGACTTAAAGGGGACTTTTAACGGGCAAGTGGCTGTAAATACAGCTACAGCCAATGGATTATCAGTGGATTTTAATTTGAATGGACAAAACTTTGCTTGGGGTAAAAAGGAAGAACGAAATCGTTATTATACTGCTGACAAAGTGATTGCCGAAGGCAACTTTGAAAATGGTGTTTTGAGTTTGCGACCTTTACGAATCGAATCTCAAAACAGGTTGATTGCCTTTACGGGTAACGTTGGCGGTGATGAACAATCTGGCCAGTTGCGGGTGAATAATTTTCCTGTGCAACTACTGAATAATTTTGTAAAACTGCCAGTTGGAATTACAGGTAATCTTAATGGTACAGCAGCTTTAGCAGGTAGCATTGCTAATCCCCAAGCTAGAGGGGAATTGCAAATTACAGAAGGATTATTGAATCAAAAAGCAATAGAATCAGCAAGGGCAAGTTTCAGCTATGCCAACGGACGCTTAAACTTTGGTAGTACTGTAGCAGTTGCAGGGCCAAAACCTGTTGATATTACTGGCAGTATCCCTTATAAATTGCCTTTTGCTTCGGTAGCACCAGAAAGTGAGCAAATCAGTTTGGATGTGAAATTAGAAAACGAGGGATTGGGACTGTTAAACGCATTGACGAATCAAGTGGTTTTTGAAAAAGGTGAAGGAGAAGTAGACGTTAAGGTACGCGGAACATTGCAAAAACCCCAAGTTGAGGGAATTGCTACTGTTAATAATGCTACTTTTTCAGCTCAGGCATTGCCAGGTAAGCTGAGACGTGTCACAGGTAAAGTGCTGTTTAATTTTGACAGCATCTTAGTAGAAAATCTTCAGGGTAGATTTAGCCGTGGGAAGGTGGAGGTTGCTGGAGAAATTCCCATTTTCAACAATCAGAATGTGAGTATCACCAATCCCCTAACCGTTAATCTCGATCAGCTAGCCTTAAATCTCAAGGGACTTTACCAAGGAGGCGCTAGCGGCAATTTGCAGATTACTGGTTCTGCCCTTAACCCAGCGATTGGCGGTAAAGTAAGTTTATTTGACGGTCAGGTATTGCTGGCAGAATCTACCGATGCGACTTCATCTGCAAATAGTAGTCTCGGTGTATCACCCACAAAAGATAATAAACAGAGTAAAGCTGAAATTGAAAATGGCAAGGGAAATGCGTTGGCTCAAGGCTTGCCGTCAGGTACCGCTAGATTTAATAATCTAGATTTAGAACTCGGTAAAAATGTCCAAATTACCCGTCCCCCTATTCTCAACTTCCGCGCCACTGGTAATCTCATAGTTAACGGCTTGATCAATCAGCCCGTACCCAATGGTACTATCCAGTTAGAACAAGGAGGGGTAAATTTATTTACTACCCAATTTAATCTTGCTCGTGGCTATAAACACACTGCAACTTTTAGTCCCTCTGAACCCCGCGACCCCAACTTAGATATTCGCCTATTTGCCAAAGTACTGGACGTAACTCAAAGTAATGACTTCGGTAAAGTAAATTCCACAGGTTTATCAGCCTTAGAGAGTGTTCGAGTCGAAGCTACTATCAACGGTTTAGCCAGCAAACTCAATGAAAATCTAGAATTAACAAGCAGTCCGTCACGTAGTCAAACCGAAATTGTTGCTCTTTTAGGAGGTGGATTTGTAGACACCCAAGGACGTGGTGACAGTACTTTGGGACTGATTAACATTGCAGGTTCGGCTGTGTTCAATAATTTTCAGTCTGCTTTTAACCAGATTGGGAGTACCTTTGGCTTAAGTGAACTGCGGATATTCCCTACCGTTATTTCTGAGAATCCCGAAGCTGGAAGGAGCAGTTCAACTTTGGAATTAGCAGCCGAGGCTGGGATCGATATTTCTACCAAAATCTCTGTTTCCAGTATTAAGATTTTGACAACAAATGACCCCTTTCAATGGGGTGTTAATTACCGGATAAACGATGAATTTCGTGTGCGTGCTTCCACTAATTTAACTGATGATAGTCGTGCAGTAGTGGAGTATCAAACGCGGTTTTAAATTATGTGTTTTATTGTGCAGACTTATTTACATTCTAATTAAGCTGCATAAAAGCTTAAAATTACGCAACAAGCAATGCCCTCAAGCACTGGTAACTAAGAATACAAATCTTTGTATCAGTTTTCAATATTTCTGAAATTAAGTAAATATTCAGATTGTAATATTATCTCCACCCTCTTGGTTGATAACTAATCGCAAAATTGATAACCCTAAAATTATCAAAAATAGCACTAAACCAATTGTGCAAGCATAGCTAATTTCTAAGTTACTAAAAGCTTGCTCATATAGGTAATAAACAATCGTTTTTGAGCTACTGAGTGGGCCCCCTTGGGTCATAATGTATACTTCTTCAAAAACTTTGGTTGCAGAAATAGCTGAAATCACCGCTACTAATGCTAAATATGGCTTCATCAGAGGTATGGTAATATCCCAATGTTTGCTGATACCATCGGAACCATCGATCGCAGCAGCTTCGTATACATCAGCAGGAATTGATTGCAAGCCCGCTAAATAAATTACCATGTAGTAGCCTAGTCCCTTCCACACGGTGACAGCCATAACGCTGGCAAGAGAAATTGGTATAATGCCAAAAATTTTCGCTGGGCTAGTTAGCCAAGGAATACCTTCTGGAAAAAGCCCCAAAGCTTTTAGGAATTGATTCAGTAATCCGTTTTCTGCATACAGCCATTTCCAAGCTATTCCTGCAACCACCATTGAAATGACTACTGGGGTGTAGTAGGCTGCTCTAAACCAATTCATCCCCCGCAGTTTCTGATTTACCAAAATTGCCAGCAATAAGGGAGCAATTACTAAAATTGGGACTACGCCCACAAGATATAAAAAAGTGTTTTCTAAGGCTTTCCAAAAAACTGCATCCTTCCAAAGTTTGAGAAAGTTGGCTAAACCTATCCATTGTGGCGGCTGGGCGATATCTTCATAGCTAGTAAAGCTAAGGTAAAATGCTTGCAGCGCAGGTAAAAAGACTGTTAACCCCAAAAGAACCAAGGCGGGTAGTAAAAATAAATAGGGGGTAAGTCGCTGTTTGATGAAGATCCAATTTTTAGGTGTCAATTGATTCATATAAGGTGTAATAGTTGTTTTTGCTTTGTCAGCAATAATTTGGGGATGTGAGTAGATTTAAGCTTCAATATTCTAAAGGCATATATTTGCAATCTGCTGTCATAACTCAGAGATAAACGACGATGGAAACTCAGGACAACCCGCCAATTGAACATCAAAATGTCCCCATAAACCACCGTGGGCTACATGAATTTTTGTATAGTTCCGATGACGAACACACCGCCACTGAGGTGAGTATAACCCCTGAGCTGGCAAACAATGGTACTGAAATCATTGACCTTGAAGCTTGGAGTGCATCTGCTCAGAACGCTAAAATTGCAGGTGTTTACTCAGTATTAGATGCAGAACGCCGCGTGCAGTACATTGGCTATTCTCGGAATGTGTTACTTTCCCTAAACGGCCATATCACCCAAAATGGTAAGGAAAAGTGTGCTTCTGTGCGCGTGCAAGCATTCAAGTTCCCCAAGCGTCAAGATATGGAAGACTTGCGAGATGCGTGGATAGCAGAACTCGAAACCACACCACCTGGTAATGCGTCCGAAAGCGAAATGTGGGCTAGTACAGTAGGCGAAGCTGCAAAGGCAGTAATGTCGGAGGCGGAACGTCAAGCATACGAGGAGAAAAAGCTAAAACTGCGGAAAGCAATGGCTGACACCACCCTTTCTAAAGAGTCAGAAACAATAGATGCGAATATAGCCGAACGTCAGCGTCAACTTGAAGCTGCTGTGACAAATGATGACTGGAGTGTAATTATCGACGCACAGACCCAAGAAACTAAGTCTTAGGATGAGTGTTCAGTCTTCTTGTTATTTCCCCACTTGGATACCCCACTCTCTAAAAAGATGGGGTATTTAAGTGTAAGTGTTTA
Organism: Nostoc sp. LEGE 12450; assembly: GCF_015206895.1. Taxonomy (GTDB): domain Bacteria; phylum Cyanobacteriota; class Cyanobacteriia; order Cyanobacteriales; family Nostocaceae; genus Nostoc. The sequence continues at coordinate 40,650 of NZ_JADEXU010000051.1, forward strand.
GATGAATATTTTTGCCGACGCAGCTTTAGGGATCTATCTGAAGGTAGTTTTTGACTTACCATCACTTTTTTTTATCATTTTGAAAAAAAACAATATTTGCTCCTATCGTTTAAGCAGCGTAAATTAAAAGTCATCAGGATAAAAACAGACAGAAATAACGCCAAGAGGTGCAACATGAATCCATTCAAAAAAGTATCGTCTAACAATGTTGATGCAAAAGTAGTTCAAAAACCTCAAGTTGTGGAGATACAACCAGCAGCACAGAACACTTCTACTCAAGAACTGACTCGCGGACAACGCCTTGCTGATCAATTGGCGACACAAGTGGGTTCTTGGGGATTTCTCATTGGGCAAAGCGTTGTTTTGGCTGGATGGGTTGGCATGAATGCCATGCCTGGGGTTCCCCACTGGGATGAATCACCATTTATGATGCTCAATTTAGTGTTTTCATTTGCCTCAGCATACACAGCACCTATCGTTTTGATGAGTCAAAATCGCCAGTCTGATACCGATCGGAGAAATGCCGAAATTGACCATCAGGTGAATTTAAGGGCTGGACAAAATATTGAACTTCTCCATGAAAAATTGGATGACTTACACACTCAGCAGCTAAATGAACTAACCCAAATTGTCAAAGAACAGCAGCGAGTTATCCACGAGCTTAAAGTAAGCCTAGTGCCTGGATCTAAAGAGATTAAAGAATTTAAGATGAGCGTATTGCCAGGAATATATGTCCAAAATGGCGCTCAATTACCTAAGCAAATTATTATTAATAAAGCTTTCAATGTTGACCAACCAATTGGGGACAATAACAAAGTTTTTGAGAAGTTAATCCGTCGATAAGTATTTAAAGTAAGTTAATAGAATAAAGTATTTGTCAACGATACATTTGGCTGACTTACATAGAAGTACTAAAAAGGTGTCTAACTCTGGTTAGCAAAGTAATAGAGTTATGCTGACACAGCAGAAATTGCACAAACTTGTAAACCTACAGGTGTCTGAATAATCACAGATTCCACACCAAATACTTGGGCGATCGCACTTGGTGTCAAAACTTCTTCAGGTTTACCAACTTCCCAAAGATGACCTTGTTTTAATAAAGCAATGCGAGAACTATATCGTGCCGCTAGGTTTAGTTCGTGTAGAACGGTAACGATAGTTAATTCTTGCTGTTGATTCAGATTTTTCAGTAGTTCTAATAGTTGTAATTGATAGTTGATATCTAAGAACGTTGTCGGTTCGTCTAATAATAAAACTTTTGGTTCTTGCGCTAGTGCTAAAGCTAAAAAAGCGCGTTGTCTTTCACCACCGGAAAGTTCTTCAACTAAGCGATCGCTCAATTTTTCTAGTTGCGTCTTTTGAATTGCAGTTTCTACTTTAACCCAATCTTGGGTGTTTAATTCCCATTGCCACCAAGATTGATGTGGCGTGCGTCCTAAACTTACTAATTGTCGTACTGTTAAGCCTACGGGAACGGTTTGTTGTTGCGGTAATAATGCGAGTTTCTGTGCAACCAAGTTTGGGGGTTGGGAATGAATTGCTTTGCCATCAAGTAGAACTGTTCCCTGCTGTGGGGAAAGAATACGACTCAGCAATTTTAATAAAGTAGATTTACCTGAACCATTAGCACCGACTAAACTCAACCATTCTCCTGTTTGCAGAGTGAGGTTAATGTCTTGAACAATTGGTACTGTGGTGTAACCGCCTGTGAGGTTTTGCAGTTCGAGTGGCATTTCAGCAATTTAACAATAAGAAACTTAATTTTATAAGGTTTCCCCGATATCTGCATTAGAATTTACAAGCTTTGCGATCGCTAAACTCTCTGAATCATACCTGCTGCGATCGCTCCAAATCTTGTATTTAAGTACAATAATGTATCACTAGGAACATATACTTCAATGCTCCTAGATTACATCTTTTTGCTGAAGTGGAATTCTACTTATTGCCGCACAATAAGCCAAACCGAATTAACCCACGTTCATAACCGCGACGCATTAATCCTAGTGATAATGCCCCTTGGATGGTAGTCCAACCAGCATTTAGTAAACCCCAAAGCGCTTGGGGAGTGAATGCAGAATCAATTACCACATTCCAAAAGGGGGCGACAGCAGTTGACCAATCAGCAGTGCGGATATTATGTAATGGTAGTTGATGTGCGATCGCTTCATACTCTGGCAAAGAAATCACATAAGGCAAACAATACACCCGATAAATATCCTGCAAATGCTTTTCCTCATCTGCCGTTAGTGGAGACTCATCAGTTGGTCGATGACACCATGTCACCATAATCAACTTGCCACCAGGCTTCAGTACTCGATAGCACTCCTGAAGAAACTTGGTTTTATCTGGCATGTGTTCACCGCTTTCCAGCGACCAAACCAAGTCAAAAGAATCGTCAGCAAAGGGCATTGCTTGAGCATTAGCGACTTTGAACTGTGTTCTCAGACTCAAATTAGCTTCCAATGCGCGTTCCGTTGCTCTTGCAGCTTGTACAGGACTCAATGTAATCCCTGTAGCTTTAGCATTAAACTTTTGCGCCAGGTATAAAGAACTACCGCCAATTCCACAACCCACATCTAGTATATCTTCTGCTGCTTGTACCCCTGCCCAATTAAGCAATTCTTCGATTAAATCAATTTGAGCCTGACGGCGGTCTTTTTTCTGGGTACCATCAGCGCCGTAATAGCCGTGGTGCATGTGTTCGCCCCATATCTGTTCCCACAGACCAGATGAAGCATCGTAAAATTGCTGAATTTGCTGGTAAAGTGTTGCACTCATGAAAAAAGTAGTATTGAGACGAAGTAAAATTCAAAAAAACATACTGGTAGACTACCATGTATGTTTTTAATTAAATAAGGGTATTTTTGTTCTAAGAAAGCTAAACCGGAATTAATCCTCTTTAGAAAAATTTCTCAGTTTTACCTGAACAAGCTGTTCTTGCTCAAAATTATACCAACTATCCAAAAAATATACGATATCCAAGAGGTTTAAACCCAGGTTAAATCTAACTTTCTTAACCACGAATTACGAATTACGAATTACAAATTAATTATGACTGTTGCTCGGACAATTTGTTTGGGATTTTTGGCTGTCATTGCTGTCGGTACTATCCTGTTGATGATGCCTTTTTCGACTAGCAATGGTACATGGAATAACCTGATTGTGGCACTATTCACCTCGACATCCGCAGTTTGTGTCACAGGTTTATCAGTAGTTGATCCTGGTACTTATTTTTCCTTTTGGGGTCAATTGTTTATTGCACTATTAGCTCAGATTGGCGGGTTGGGCTACATGACAACTACCACATTTCTGATTTTGCTCATTGGCCGTAGGTTTGATATGCGGCAAAAAATAGCAATTCAACAAGCTTTAGATCGACCAGGGATGAGTGGTAGTGCCCAAGTTATCCGTTCAATTATTGCCACAACTTTAATTTTTGAAATTACAGGCACATTCTTACTTCTGCCTGCTTTCGTTCCTGAATATGGATGGAGTAAAGGACTTTGGTTAGCCATTTTTCATAGTATCAACGCTTGGAATAATGCTGGCTTTAGTTTATTTAAAGATAACTTAATTGGGTATCAATCATCTTTCTTGGTAGTCTTTACCATCACAATGTTAATTATCTTTGGGGGAATTGGCTATCAGGTAATTTTGGAAATGTACCTTTGGTTGCGCGATCGCCTTTTCAAAAAAAAATATAACCAAATATTTTCTCTAGATTTTAAAGTTGCAACTAGTACAACTATTATATTGTTAATAATAGGATTAATTGCATTTTTTTGTATAGAGATCAGAAATCTAGAAACATTTGGTTCTCTAAATTTTCGTGACCAGATATTAGTAGCTTGGTTTCAATCAGTTACTCCCAGAACTGCTGGCTTTAACACTATAGATATTGGCAAAATGACCACTGCCGGTCTATTTATTACGATTGCATTAATGTTTATTGGTGCAAGTCCAGGTGGTACGGGAGGAGGCATGAAAACAACAACTCTCAGAGTTTTGACCAGTTGCACCAAAGCGATTCTCCAGGGGAAAGAAGAAGTATTATTGTACGATCGCAAGATAGCAATATCTTTAATTTTGAAAGCCGTAGGTGTGTTGGTGGCTTCAGTAGCAACCGTGATTTTAGCTACTATCTTAATAAGCCTTACAGATCCAACGTTGGATTTTATTCAAATTTTGTTTGAAGTGGTATCAGCCTTCGCCACTGTGGGGCTTTCTACAGGTATTACAGGAAGTATCTCTATAACAGCAAAGCTCATCTTAATTATCACTATGTACATTGGAAGAGTAGGTGTTTTACTACTGATGTCCGCAGTACTAGGAGACCCGCTTCCTACCAGAATTCACTATCCTGAAGAAAATCTCCTCGTGGGATAGTTAGGGAGTGGGGAGTGGGTGGATAATAATTCTTGACAACTCACTAATGACTAATGACTAAACTGATAAAATATACATTAGAAGGCAAAAAAAATAAGATTTTTAATTCAAGCGGTATAACCGTTTTTTGCCCTAAATACAGGGAGCCATTATAAGGATAAAAGGGTGAATCTTTCATCATTAAGTTTTTTTCGCAGTTTACGTAAAGATAACCAACAATTTGCTGTAGTTGGGTTAGGTCGTTTTGGTAGATCGGTCTGTTCTACACTGCATAACTTCGGTTATCAAGTGCTGGCAACAGATATTGATGAAAAACGAGTTTCAGAAGCATTAACTGAGGGAATAGTTGGTCATGCTTTGCAATTAGATTCTACAGAACCAGCTGCACTAAAAGAAGCTGGAATTTTTGAATTTGATACTGTAATCGTAGCAATTGGCAACTACGTTCAAGAAAGCATTATAACCACCCTAAATGTGAAAGAGGCTGGCGTACCTCATGTAGTCGCCAAAGCTTCTAGCGAAGTTCACCGTAAACTATTGCGGCGAGTAGGAGCAGATCATGTTGTTTTTCCTGAGTATGAAGCAGGTTGTGCCCTAGCGCGTACACTTACTAAACCAGCAATCTTAGATCGATTTGATCTAGACCCAGATAACAGTATTGTAGAGTTGATTGTGCCTGATGAATTTCACGGTAGAACAATCACCGAGCTTCAACTTCGTAACCGCTACGGTTTAAATTTGCTAGCGGTGAGCCAGGATGGTAAATTTCAAATTAATCCTGACCCTACCAAGCGTTTAGAACGTGGTTCCGCAATGGTAGTTATTGGCTGCAATAAAGATATCAATCGTTTGCCGATATAAAAAATTTAGAAGTCATTAAATTTTAGATTTAAAATCTTTCCTTCAATCCAAGTTGCACTGTAAGCATACCAAAATTGCTACTCAAAATCTAAAATTGGCAGAGTTAGAAGTTATTAATTAATTTCTAACTCTGATTTTTTATTGTCCAGAACTCGTTGAAGTAGATTGTTGTTCAACTGAGACAGGGTTTTCTAGTTGATTTGGTGTTTGTATTACATTACTTGTTTTGTCTGGAGTTTGAGAGGGAGTAGCTGTTTGACTGACTTGAGGCTGTTGTGGCTGAATTTTCTGAGCAATTTGCTGCATTAGCTGTTCAATTTTTTCAGCTTGCTCAATCTTCCCTTGTTCACGATACTCCGTATGGGCACGTTTCAAGACTCCATTAGCTTTCTTGATGTCGCCTTGATTATATAAAGTGACTCCCAAATTATAGTAAGCTGAGGCGTTTTTAGGATTTAGGCGAATAGCTTGCCGATAAACAGAAATAGCTTCAGAAGCTTGACCTTGGATTGCTAGCAAATTTGCCATGTTGTTATAAGCTGTGGCATTTTGAGGATCTGACTGCAAGGCTTGACGATAAGTTGCGATCGCTTGCTCTGTTTGACCTTGTTGTTGCAAGGCGATCGCTAAGTTAAAATAAGCGTTGGCATTGCTGCTATCTAAATTAATTGCTTGCTGGTATACTGCGATCGCTTCCGGTAGCTGTTCTTGTTCATACAGCACCAAACCCAGATTATACAACGCTGCTACCTTTGTGGGATCTATCACAAGGCTTTGACGATAAGCCGTAATCGCGGCATCTTTTTGTCCCTGACGATGCAGCACTAACCCTAAGTTGTAATAAGCTTCACTAAAATTAGGATTAATCCTAATCGCCTCTGTATATTCTTGTAAAGCTACATCTAGGCGATTTTGCTCCATGAATATATTACCCAGATAATTTAGCGCAGCCCCAAGGTTAGGATCTCGCTGCAATGCCTGACGAAAGGCATATTCTGCACCCTGTAAGTCTTTGCGGTTATAGCGCGTAACTCCCTGCTGGAAAAAGCTAGCTGCTTCAAGATCCTGAGAAATTGCGGTTTCTGCTAGCAGCTTGCTTCCTGGAAAATTAGTAATTGCCGGTGCAGCTAAGATCAAAAAGGCAGAGAACGCAAACAGAAGTCTGAACAGGGGCTTTTTCTGAACAGAGTTTTGGTGAAATAAGAAGTGTAACCACGGCTGAGTTTGACTTTTTCTAGACAGGAGTGACATAGATGTACTTATGCTCATATCTTTATAAGTCAGAATACCCACCACAGCATCAAAAATTGCAAATCAAAAAATTAAGAATTTCTCACTCTGTGAGCATCCGACTTTTGTGAAAACACTCTTGTCCTTGCTCAGTTGCTTTACATACCGTAGTTAGTGCAATATTCTACAGGTTTTATAATCTGCTAATAAGCAAATTTAAATCAACTGTTCCTTTACTTTCATGCCATCTTTTTTGACTATAAGTAAGCGTGCGTAAATAATTATTTTTGGGATAGGGCAATAGGCAACAGGCAATAGGCATAAGAGTTTTAGCCTAGTTCATTTTCATTTACATAGTTTGATTTTATTCTGCCAACTTATTTGACAAATTTAATATGAAATAACGCATAAAATTAATTGTCTGGAATATTGCAATTCAGCAACAAAATAATATCAAATAGAATATACCGATTTAGGTAATCTAATTTTTATTGTTGACTAAATCTTATTGTTTTTCATAGCAGTTGAAGCTCTAGGAGCATTTTGAGAAAATGACAAATAAGAAGTGGAGGGATTAAAATTCATTGAATCTTATTGCCCTCACACTTGACTTAAGACTTTATGGCTTCCGGCAAAATTAGCATAGCATCACCAAAGGAATAGAAACGATACTTGGAAGCGATCGCTTCGTTGTATATATTCAATAGCCGTTGTCTGCCAATTAGCGCACTTACCAACATCAGCAAACTGGAACGTGGTAAATGAAAATTGGTAATCAAACCATCCACCACCCGCCATTGGTAGCCGGGATAAATAAACAAGTCTGTTTTACCGCAAAATGGTTGTAAATTCCCAGATTTAGCCGCCCCTTCCAAAGCCCTTACTGCCGTTGTTCCCACAGCAATAATTCGACCGCCAGCAGCTTTGGTGGCGTGAATTTGCTCTACCGTGGCGGCGGGAACTTCAATCCATTCTTCATGCATCTGGTGGGTAGTTACGTCTTCCACTTCCACAGGGCGAAAAGTGCCGACACCAACGTGTAGCGTGACAAAAGCTTGATTGATGTTGCGATCGCGCAGCTTTTGTAATAATTCTGGGGTAAAGTGTAATCCTGCCGTCGGTGCTGCGATCGCTCCTGGTTGTTCGGCATAAACTGTCTGATACTGCTCATCAGCAGCTTCTGAGGTAGTAATGTAGGGTGGTAGCGGTACTTCACCAAATACCTCTAACAGTTGCACCAAAGGCTTTCCCTCTGGCACATCAAATTGCAACAAACGCCCCCCGGTTGCTGCGTCTGTTTCTAAAAC
>NZ_JADEXU010000344.1 GCF_015206895.1 Nostoc sp. LEGE 12450
CCCCTAGCGCAACCTTAGCCCCAGCCTCAATTGCACCCGTTACCCCTCCGATACAACCAGTGCAGCGCCGACAACGTTCTTACCCAGTCGCCAGTCAGCCGACAGCGCCCTTCACTTTCCCCCAGGCTAGAGTATCTATTCCCCAGCCCCAGCCCAAAATTGCCCAGCCGAGCAGACAATCTGCTTTGGCGTTCCCAACGGCTGCAAGCAACGCCCCCACCCAAGACCCCACTCAGCAATGGCTTCTCGCTGCAAACGCTGGCAGTTTCAGGAGTTCAGGCGATGAGTCACTTGACGAGAAACCCATCAAGACTAATGGAATTGAAGGAGGTACGGGAGGAGCTACACAAGTTGGACAGAACACTAGCATTAATTACAACGCTCTTCGCGTACTTGTTGGCAGCACCGCAGAGGGTAGGCTAGAAACGCCGATCGCTTGGGGCACTGGTGACGCTGGCAACCAGAATTACTTGGTGAAACTAACAAAACCCTTAAAAGCCTCAGATGGTAGGGACGTACTACCCGTGGGCGCTTATCTGGTTGTTCAACTAGCAGAGTCCAATGGTTCGGGTTTCGCCAAACTGCGCGGTGTTTCAGTGTTGGTAAATATAAACGGCGATACGCAAGAAAAGCAACTCCCAGAAAATGCCGTTCTGATAATGGCCAAGGATGGTGGTTTCTTAAAAGCAGAGTCTCGCAGAGGCAGTAATCTGGGCAACAATTTCATCTCTGCTATTGTTGCGGGAGTCGCCAAAGCTGCCGAAGTACAGAATCGCCCCATAACTCAAGTCAGCAGTAACTCTAATGGCTTCTCTACTAGCTCCACTACCAACGAGCAAAAAGATTTATCCGCCGCTTTTGGAGAGGGTGCATTTAATAGCGTTCTCGATAATATCAAAAGTTCAAATGTCGCCCGTTCTCAACAGTTAAGCGGTAGAGAAGAAGTATTTGTGATCGATGTTGGTAAGCCAGTGCAAATATTCATTAATCAAACAATATCGCTCTAGTCACAATAACGTTACGGTAACTGAGAATATAAATGTTAAAGAAAACTACTATTATTGCAGCATTTTTAATCTTAACTAGCGCGGCAAAAGCAACGGGGATACCTGCCCGAATGGTTTACCAGAACGACGCGAACTCCAATGCCATCGAATTAAAGGTATGGAAAGGTTATGGATTAACTATTAATTTTATGTCTACGGGAGAGACTATCAAGCAAGTTTGGATTGGCGATCCAAGTCGCTTCGCTTTTACCTCAAACGGTGGTTTATGCCAGTCATCAAGTGGTGATTCTGACTGCGCGGGAGGTAAAGCGACTGTAATCTTTCTTCGCCAGATTGACCCGATCAAGTTTCCTGTTACCTCTAGCAGTAATGGAAGCACTCAAATTACAGTGCTTACCAATGAAAAACAATATCAATTTAAGATAGTCCCTGCTACTGGCAACCCAGCTTACACGAGCTTGGTAGTTAAATCGGACTCGGATCGACCCCTGCCAATTACCCGTCCGCGAACGCCACTTCCCATAACAGTTCAAAAGCCGCAATCAGCGCCATCAGACTTCCCGCAGCCCTCGCCGCCACCACCTGTTGCCTTAATGCGCCCCAATCCTGGGACTACACTAAATGGTGCGATTCAGAGAAATGATGCTAATGCTCTCGCTTTTGGGCTAGCAGAAGCTGGGCGCAAAGGTCAAGTTAAACCCGGATCTACCATCTGGAACAAGGTGCAAGATGCAATTAAATTGTTACGGCGTGGCAAGACTATAGATGAGGCGATTTCACTTTCTCAGGTCGATAAAACCACTTTTCATCAATTACTTGAATGGGGGCGATTGTGAACAGTTTTTCTAAATCTATTCGCCAAGAATTAGGCGATTTTCTGGATTCGTGTAGGCTCGAAGGTGAGTTATGGATGTTTCCACCAATCGGCTATTTGCTGCTTTTGACTACTCTTTTGGCAGTGGGTCAGACAAAGCTTAGTCCTGCAACAACCTACTTAAAATGGCTGTTACCCGTGCCCTTTGCAACGTTAACTGGATTGCAAATAAACCAGTACAGAAAATCCAAAAAATCCAAAAAGCTGTTAGTACCAACAGGAAATGTAGAACTACAGCAAGACAAAAGTGGATGCGAAAGTTGTGCCTATTTTCATGGGCGACAATACGACCAAGGAAAACTGATTTGTGCGGTTCATCCACGCGGCTCCAATCAAAAACAATGTCCCGATTACTTCAACAAAGATCATGAAATCTAAGCCTTTTCTACTGGCTACAATAGCTTCTCTGCTCCCACTTTCGGCCTCAGTCGCGCAGTTGCCAATAACTACCCAAACAACGCCAACAATTGATTATTCACAAGGCTTGTACAAGACGGCTGCCCCCGACTGGTCGAAAATCACATGGGATACTTTGCCACCCGTTCAGCAGCCTGGATTTTTAAAGATACCTAAAAACCTGATTTCGACTTTTGGCTACGACCCCTCGCGCTCGTGGACAGCAGGGCAAAAAGTAGACTCTGTTGTGATGTTGGGCGACGCGGATGATGCTTTTAAGATGTCGGACTTGAGCTTAAAGGCCATTGACACGGTGGCTTTGCCCACTACAGCCACAACCACCAAACCCACCCTCAAAGACTTTGGATTAATCCAATGGCAAACGCCAAAAACATTAGTTAAAGCAATGCCTGAATTAAGCAATTTGAGCCTATCAGAAGTTCCCCCATTAGCCGATCTATTCTCCAAGAATGGCGGCGGCGGCGGCACTATTTCTCAGGCTATCAGTTCAAATCCTCAAGCCGCAAACCTGACACTAGATAAGATTGACCTAAGCAAATATTCGCTTGATTCAATTCCTGGGTTGGACAAAACTCAATTAGGAAAGTTTAAATCATGGCAGCAAGCTTATGTCAATCAAATTCCTAAATTAAGTCAAGTTCCCTTTGATAAAATGCCTCAGCCTATTAGCTCTGGGATAGACGTTGTGGGTATCGCGTCGGTTGTACTTGGTACGGCAGAAAAGGGCGACAGAAGGGCTGGGAATGATTACTTTGTTTCTGGCAGCGTTGTCAGAGGCGACCGCACTTTAACAGTCGCCTGTCCTCCGAAC
>NZ_JADEXU010000345.1 GCF_015206895.1 Nostoc sp. LEGE 12450
GGTTGAGGTGGTAGTTTTTCTTTTTCCCACCCAAGCAAATTTCTGACTCATACTCTTGACAAAATCCCTAAGAGATCGAATGAAACAGCCCTGCCTTATAAGGGGGGGAAGCCGGAAATCTAGTTCCCTCCCCTTTATAAGGGGAGGGTTAGGGTGGGGTAAAACCTTGGTTAATCAGCTATTTCAGGCTTGTGTGTACACGGTAGCCTTCTAGGAGAGACGTTTTCCAGATACCGTAAAAACTCCGCGTCCCTCTGCGTTAAAAAAATTCCTCCAAAACTCCTCAACACCCCGCCAAATTAAATTATGACCACTCCCCCACAACTTAGTACCACGCAGATAAACAAAGTGCGCTTCCATATCAAAAAAACGTGGAAAACCTTAACGCGATCGCACGAACACCTATTACAATCTGCCAAAGATACCAAACTAGACCACAAAACCGACACTCCCTGGATTGTCTACATTTCCCCCTTAGAAGATTATCCCAACATTCAGCGTGTGTTAGAGCGATCGCTATATCCCAAAGATATGCAACAGCTACAAATTCGCACTTTGCCGTCAGAAGTGGAAGCGATTAAAGAGCATGGCTTACTATACCTACCAGGCCCTTATGTCGTACCAGGTGGTCGATTTAACGAAATGTATGGCTGGGACAGCTACTTTATATTACTGGGACTTTTGCATGATGAGGAATGGGATCTAGCGCAAAGTCAGGTAGATCAATTATTGTACCAGGTGAAGCATTACGGCACTATCCTCAATGCCAACCGAACTTATATGCTGTCGCGATCGCAACCCCCTGTCCTCAGCATGATGGTTTTGGCATTATTTCAGCACACCCAGGATGAAGAGTGGTTGAGGACAACCGTACCACTGCTAGAACAATTTTACTATTACTGGGTAGTACCGCCTCATTTGAATCCCGGAACCGGCTTATCCAGATTTTATGCCTTTGGCGAAGGCCCTGCGCCAGAAGTCGTGTTCTCCGAGCGAGATGAGGAGGGAAAAAGCCACTATGATCGCGTCAAGGAATATTACCAAACCTTTGACGTTGAAGATTACGACGTTAATCTTTACTACGATCGCGAAAATGACAAACTGACCCACCTATTTTACAAGGGCGATCGCACCATGCGCGAGTCCGGTTTTGATATCACCAACCGATTTGGCCCCTTCAGTGCTGATATCCTCCACTACGCTCCTGTGTGCCTCAACAGTTTGCTGTATCAGGTAGAACAAGACTTGGCGCAAATTAACGCTGTTTTGGGGAACGAACAACTAGAAAAACAATGGCGCGATCGCGGCGAATATCGGCGTGATCGGATCGATCAATTTCTCTGGAATGAAGAACGAGGACTCTATTTCGACTATCACTTCCAGAGTGGAAAACGGCGCTGCTACGAATTTGCTACCACATTCTATCCCCTGTGGCTGGGAATTTCTTCTCAAGCCCAAGCCCAGCGCGTCGTGGAAAATCTCTCTTTGTTTGAAGCCCCAGGCGGAATTCTTACCAGTACTCATATCACCGGAAACCAGTGGGATGCTCCCTTCGGTTGGGCACCATTGACGTTCATTGCTGTCCAGGGACTTCACCGTTATGGGTTTCACACAGAAGGCGATCGCATTGCCAACAAATTCCTGGCGATGGTAATTAAAGAATTCGAGCGTCACAACACCCTAGTTGAGAAATACGATGTTGAACGCTGTTCTGCCAACGTTTCCGACGAAATCTCCTTTGGATATAGTTCTAACGAAGTTGGCTTCGGCTGGACAAATGGAGTTATTCTGGAACTCTTAGCAGCTGGTGGGAAAAAAGTTTAAAAAAAAGGCGTGAGATTTTTTCTCACGCCCCGTTCTTACTCACTTTTCAGAAACTAATAAAAGACAAAACAAAACTGAGAATTAAGCATTGATTTGTTTTTGTTTCCACTTTTTATCATTATTAGCTTTAGACAAACTAGCAAGTCCAAAAACTAAACCTATACCAAACAAAGCAGATGGTTCAGGAACTGATTTGCTGGCAGGGGTACTAACATAACTGTCACTATAACCCCCTGGAAGACTGCCCACATGGATACCTACCTGCAACGTACCAGCATTTATGGCTGCAATAACAGCATTATAGTTACCAGTGAATGTAATACCTAAAGATTCTCCAGATTGAACTGCGTTGCCGTTACCACCTTTTGTATCTGCACCAAAGGTTGTATCATCCCATCCAGAAATATTTTTACTTTGCGACAAATTTTGAGCGTTATTTTGAAACTCAACTGTACCAGAATTGCCTACATTTACCGCTATGTTAGACAAAATACCAGATACAGTACTGTCAACGCTAAAAGCAACTTGTTTCAAAGCTTGGGTGGAAGATGCATTATTTAAAAATTTGAATAAAACTTTACCACCTCCATTGTCAGTTACATCAAATGAGAAATTGGGAGCATAAGCATCACCAACAGTAGAACTATCACCACCTGTAATATTGTTAAAACCAAAAGTGGTAGCCGAGGCTGGTGCAGCTGTTGCAATAACAGTAGCTCCAATTCCAGTTAAAAGAAGAGAAACAATGGTGGTAACTTTCATGTCAAATAAATTACTTTGTGTAGCTGCTAACACTAAGCTAATTCTTTTTTTATAAAAATGTAGATTTATTGACTAGACTTTATCAAAACTTTATTGGTTTCTCTTACTATATAAAGTAGTAATTAGGAGTAAAAAATAGCTATACAATTCCCAGAAAATATACTGGTAAATTAGAAGGTTATTTTATAAGTTCTTTAAAAAAGACTAATGCAGCGCTCGTCGCCGGAACACTTTCTTCATCATTCTTCCTGCAATTCAGCAATTCCGAGAAACATTGCAATGGAATGTATCTACGTAATATCAATTATGTATGAAAATGCGCGTTATCAAACCCCCCTATAGTTCGCCCTTAGAGGATGTTTTAAAAGTAGAGGGATATTGTAAGAAAGCTCACAAGGCGTATGCTGAAATTTGTAGAAACCAGCACCTTGTGAGTGAATGACTAAAGCATACCGTAGCAATTTGACATGGGAACA
>NZ_JADEXU010000052.1 GCF_015206895.1 Nostoc sp. LEGE 12450
GCCCAATGCCCAATGCCCAATGCCCAATTCCCAATGCCCAATGCCCTATATCCCATTCCCAATTTCCAAATCCCTAAGCATTTGCCGAAGCCTTTGTCGCCAATGAGGAGGATAAGTCCCTAAAATTGCCGCAATTTTTCCACAAGCAAGCACAGAATAGGCTGGGCGACAAGCTGGTGTCGGATATTCGGCAGTTGTAATGGGGACAATACGTTCAACTTTCAAAGGGAAGCCTAGCTGTTGGGCTTCTTCAAAAATGGCAACTGCAAAGTCATACCAGCTAGCAACGCCGCTATTAGTGTAGTGATAAGTGCCACTAATTTCTGGGGTTAACTGGGGAATCGTCTGGGCGATGACTGCGGCTATATCTTGCGCCCAAGTCGGGCTACCAATTTGATCGGCAACAACACGGAGTTCTTGGCGTTCTGCACCTAGCCGCAGCATGGTTTTGACAAAATTACTTTTGCCAAAGGTTCCATAAACCCAAGCAGTACGGAGGATAAGGTTATGGGCGCAGGCTTCCCGAATTGCTTCTTCTCCAGCAAGTTTGGTTTTACCATAAACACTCAAGGGATTAGTCGCATCAGTTTCCTGGTAAGGGCGATACCCATTACCATCAAAAACATAATCTGTCGAAATATGAATTAGAAAAGCTCCTAATTTTTGGCTTTCTTGGGCAATAATTAGGGGTGCAGTAGCATTAATAGCGATCGCAAGTTCGGGTTCGCTTTCGGCTTTGTCTACAGCAGTGTAAGCAGCAGCATTAATAATGATTTGCGGCTGCTTTGCTCTGATAAAGTTACGGAGGTTATCGGGTTGGGCAAGGTCTACTATTGGGCGTGCTACTGAGATAACATCGCCATAGCTTGAGAGGATTTGTTCTAGTTCCTTACCCACTTGACCGTTGCTACCAATCAGCAAAATTGATTTAGTCATTTGTCACTTGTACTGAGCGTTCGTGTAGCGTCTCGTAGAGAAGCCGAAGTATTTGTCATTTGTTCAAAAGAAGCCACGCCCACTCTTTAACGTGGTTTGAATTAGTTCGATGAAAGACAAAGTTTTTCCGCACACTAGAAAAGTAAGCTTAGGGTATAGCAAGAAGCTGGGTATCTGACAAAATCCAATAACCAATGACCAATGACCAATGACCAATGACCAATGACCAATGACCAATGACCAATGACCAATGACCAATGACCAATGACCAATGACCAATGACCAATGACCAATGACCAATGACCAATGACTACTTAATCAAATACTTCAGCAGTTCTCAAAGGTTTCCCGGCTTGGTCTTTAGCTGATAAAATCGGTGGTCCACTCAGGGGCCAATCTATTGCTAAATCTGGATCGTTCCATAGAATTGTGCGATCGCCTTGGGGTGCGTAGTAATCTGTAGCTTTGTAGAGAACTTCGGCTATTTCTGAAAGCACAAGAAACCCGTGAGCAAAGCCTGGTGGTATCCACAGTAGACGTTTGTTCTCAGCACTGAGTTCATAACCCACCCATTTACCGAAGGTAGCCGAGCTTTTTCTAATATCTACAGCTACGTCAAAAATAGTGCCAACAATGGCCCGAACAAGTTTACCTTGGGGTTGTTGAATTTGGTAGTGCAATCCCCGTAGAACGTTTTGTTTAGAGCAAGAGTGGTTATCTTGGACAAAGTTGGCAATAATACCAGTATCTTGGGCAAATTTTCGATCATTGTAGGCTTCAAAAAAGAACCCGCGATCGTCTGCAAATACTTTGGGTTCGAGTTGTATAACTTCGGGAATTTTGGTCTGTACAATACTCATCAATATTATTTCGAGTAACCCACCACAGTGTTAATTGTGAGAGTAATTTAATGCTTAGTATTTTACAGCTAGCAGGTAACACTTCGACCGTGGCTTTTCCTCTTTTCAACAAGTAAATCAGGTTAGTTCAATTTGACAGTCATCGCCAATTAGAAATCGCAAGGCTTTGGGGCGGCGAGGTGCAAGAGTCAATTGTGCCCGTTGCCCAATGACACTATCAATAATGCGCTGATGAATTCCGGCAATTTTAGCGCCTTCTAAAATCACGCTGTGTTCTAAATCAGTATCAACAAGTGTCGCATTGTTGGCAATGCTACTATAAGGGCCAATAAAGCAGTTTTCTAAATGACAATTGTTACCAATGACTACTGGCCCCCGAATTGTGCAGTTAATTACTTTAGATTTTGCCCCGATTTGGACTCGTCCAATAATTTGACTTTGGGCATCGATTTCGCCAAGAACTGATGCTGTCAGATAGGTATCGAGAATTAATCGGTTAGCTTCTAATAAGTCATCTTTTTTACCAGTGTCAAGCCACCAGCCTTGAAGATTATATGCTAAAACTTGCTTATTCTGATTAATTAGGTATTGAATAGCATCAGTAATTTCTAGTTCGCCTCTGGCAGAAGGTTGGATATTTGCGATCGCATCAAAGATGAGGTGAGAAAAGAAATAAACCCCTACTAATGCCAGATTTGAAGGAGGAACTTTGGGTTTTTCAATTAACTGTAATACCCGTCCTGTATCATCTACCTCAGCCACACCAAAGGCGCTAGGGTTGGCAACTGAACGCAAGAGAATCAGAGCATCTGGCTGTTGTTGACTAAATTGTTGCAGAAAGTAACGTAATTCCCCTAGTTGAATCAGGTTATCGCCCAAATACATGACAAAGGGAGAATTTTCTAAAAAGGGATGGGCAATTTGGACGGCGTGAGCAAGTCCGAGTGGCTGCTCTTGTACGATGTAGGTTATGTTTGCTCCAAAGTATTCTCCATTTCCAGTTTTCCCTTGGACTTCTGCTCCAGTTTCTGGGCTAATGATGATGCCAATATCAGTAATCCCAGCAGCGACCATTTCTTCAATGCCATACCATAAAACAGGTTTATTAGCAACTGGTACGAGTTGTTTGGCTCCGCTATAAGTGAGGGGACGTAGGCGTGTACCTTTACCGCCAGAAAGAATTAGTGCTTTCATAGGGATTGAGGATTAATTATGAGTCAATAGTCAAGATAATCTGAAATCTGGACAAAATCCTAAATCCTGGTATCTAAATTCTCGCTTTAGTTATTTTTTATATGTAACGGGATAATACTTCGACGGTTGCTTTTCCTGTTTTTTCCCAACTGAATTGTTGGCAGTGAATAATACCTTGGCTAGAAAGGTGCGATCGCAGTGCCGAATTAGTTGCGATCGCCTGCATCGCCTCTGTAATTTCTCCAGTGTTGTATGGATCGATCAGAATCGCCGCGTCTCCAGCAACCTCTGGTAGGGAGGAGAGATTGGAGGTAATGACGGGAGTACCACAAGCCATTGCTTCGAGGACAGGTAAACCAAAGCCTTCCCAGAGACTGGGGAAAACCAGAGCGATCGCTTCATTGATAATTTTTGGCAATTCACTGTAAGGAATATAATTTAGGAACTTTACTTGATTAGTTATACCTAGTTCTGCAACTTGCGTTATTAAACTTGGGGTGTAACGTGCATCAGTTGGCCCAGCTAACCAGAGTTCGTAATCTTTGCAGTTAGGCAGTGCAGCAAAGGCAGTAATTAAACGTTCAGGATTTTTGTAAGGATTATGCCGTCCCAAATAAAGGAAATAATTTTGTGTGCATAAATTCAAGCAAAGAAAATTTTTTACATCATACGCTAGTGGAATCGCAGTGATTTTTTCTTCAGAAACTCCCAAAAAACTGCTTAAATCCTGAGCCGTTGCCATTGAATTACAAATAACGTGTTTTGATTGTTGTATTACAGCACGAATATAATAACTACAATAAACTCGCTGTGTTATGGAAAACCATTGTGGAAATCTTAAAGGAATTAAATCATGAACAGTAACAACATAAGAGCAGGAAGAAAATAAAGGAGCCTCTGGGATTGGAGAAAATAATAATGTAGACTTCATCTCTTTATAAAGACTTGGCAGTTTAAATTGCGTCCATAGCAGACGCTTTAAGTTCCCTCTCATCCCAAAATCTGTTGTCATGCCTGGTGGCGATTGCTGGCATTTAATCCCAAAAATTTCAATGGGACTTAATACATTAATATCTAAATTTTTTAGTTCTTTTAATAAATTCAAGCTATAGCTTAACCAACCTGTCGGCTGTGCCGGAGCAAAAGATAGATTTGCCAGTATGGGCATAATAAAATCCCTATATTATTAATTAGATACAGATACTTGAACGGCATTGTTCTAAATGGTAAGTAACAAAACAATAATTTTTAGACTGTTAGGATTAGCTGTAGTTATAAATTCGCCGAAGAATTTATAAAAAAGATATACGCGTAACAGTAGTTGTTCCCAGCCAGGACGATGTTTTTGATAAAAATAAATCTGGCTACGTCTATATTCAATAGACATTGCATTAGCAGCTTTCTGTATCGAATATCCTTTCAAATGAATCAAAGATACATGAGGCATGTAGATAATTTTATATCCTTGATACTGCGCTCTCTGACATAAATCTGATTCTTCAAAATACATGAAAAAATTTTCGTCAAATCCACCTAATTCATGAAATAAACTTGAGCGAATAAAAAAAGCAGCCCCTACAACAATATCGACTTCTCGTATTTTTTGGAATTTCTGTTCAATCAAATGTTGCTGAGAGATATTTTGATAAGCTTGATGAAGCTGACGAGCTTGATATTCACCTTTAATTCCTAATGCTGGCGAAACAGAAATTTGTAAGCTTCCATCTGGATTTAGCAGTTTTGGGCCAATAATTCCTACTTGTGGGTCTGCTTGCATCAATTCAATTAAAGGCGGTATAATATTACTGTTAAGTACAGTATCAGTATTTAATAAAAATAAGAATTCTCCACTAGCAAGTTTTGCACCTGCATTATTCCCTGCTCCAAAACCACGATTTTCTAGCTGTTTAACTAAGCGAATTTGGGGATAATTTGCCTCAACTAATTCAGCACTGCCGTCGCTAGAAGCATTGTCTACAAGAATGATTTCATGGTTAGGTATATCAATAAATTTTTGTATAGAGTTTAAGCAATCAGGTAGAATATCTACTCCATTATAGTTAACTAAAATAATCGATACTGAGATAGATTTTTGCTGATTCATTTTTTTGAGACATTGCTCTTATTCATTTTAAATTTGGGCAACACCTTGAAGATATAATTTTGAACTCGTTGAATATCGAATAAAATTTTAAAAATCAAAATTCGTAGTGCTATACCTTCAGAATGATATCCAGCTTTTAAACTTTGGTAACAAAGCTTAAGAATACCTAAACCAAAATCTAAGCGGCGCTCGTCAAAGGGATTATACCAGTTTGAATTGAATTGTTGGTAAAATCTAGCTTGAAATACTTTACTCAACTTAGAGTGAATTATATAGCTTTTACCTGTAATTTTAAATTTTTTACTGAACCAGAGCATAAATTCAGTGTAAAAATTACCAGCATTTTGCATTGCTCCTACTGCATTGCAACTATGAAGCCTATAGCGGACTAATGGTTGGCGAATATGAGCAATTTTACCTTTTTGAATTGCAACCAATGCTACCCACCAATCATGATGCCAACCAATTTCATCTTGTTGGGGAAAGGGTAGAATATAAGGAACTAGAGAACTAGAAAATAACAAAGAGCATCCTGTCACGACATTACGAAGTAGTAACAATTCTAACGTGGCTTTTTCGGGATTACGTCCTTCAAAATCCCAAGTAGAAGAATTAATAGTTTGGTCATAGCTATTTATTAACTCCAAATCAGAATGAACCAGTAGTGCATGTTCAGCGCGTAAAGTTTTTAGCAATACTTCTAGCTTTTCTGGTTGCCAAATATCATCTTGGTCGGAGAAGCTAATGGCTGTAATTGTGTGATCTTGAATACAGTATTCCAAACCCCGTTCAAAATTATAGTAATGTTTAAGATTATCGCTATGAAAATGAAAAATAAACCGTGAATCATTGCCAACAGTTTCTTGGATTGCAGTTTGATATTCAGGTTGGGAGCAGTCATCAACAATATGGCATACCCAATTGCGCCAAGTCTGATTTTGAATTGACTGTATCTGTTTCTGGAAATATTCAAGCTGAGGATTATAGGTTGCTAAAACAATACCGATTTTTTCTTGAGCCTGCATTTAAGTTTAATTTATTTTGGCATAACGAGATGGGCAACTTTTATTAAAGTATAATTTTGAAGGTAACGTGGGGATAAGTTTCATAAATTTTTACTCTGCTATTCTTTTAGTCAAAATTATTTGGTATTGCATAACGATAATATGAATTCGAGCGAATATTCATGTAATATCCACGTTGTAATTCAAACCATAACCGTAAAATAAATTGTTAGTTTATTATCTCAAGTATCGTTGTATTTCAATGCAGGGAAAAGCCCCCGCAAGGATATGGCGATGGCTACGCCCGCCGCAGGCATCAAATAATTAATATTGTGATTCAGCAACGCCTGATTTTTATACTAGTTTAGTTTGTTTTCCTAGATGCTTGGGCATAATAAATCTCCTCTAGTATCTGTTGAAGATTATACTTGTATTCCCATATTGGATAGTGAGAGCGGAACTTTCTTACATCTGAAATATACCAGATATGATCGCCAGAGCGATTTTGATCTGTATAGGTGTATTTCAGCTTTTTACCTACGATGTTTTCGCAAATTGAGATTGCTTCTAACATAGAACAATTACTATGCCGAGAACCCCCAATATTATAAACCTCTCCACATCTGGGATTTTGATAAAAATAGTAAAAGGCATTCACCAAATCATAACTATGTATATTATCTCTAACCTGTTTGCCTTGATAACCAAATATGGTGTAAGTTTCGCCAGTGATGGTACATTTCATTAAGTACGCTAGAAAGCCGTGCAACTGAGCGCCACAATGGTTTGGTCCAGTCAGACAACCTCCTCTAAAGGTAGCAGTCTTCATACCGAAGTATTTACCATATTCTTGAACTAATATATCTGCGGCAATTTTAGAAGCACCAAATAGAGAATGTTTCGAGTTGTCAATTGTCATTGACTCATCAATGCCTTCTATATATTGATGATTTGGTTCAATCTCCCAGCGAGTTTCTAACTCCTGCAAGGGTAGATAATTAGGAGTATCGCCATAGACTTTATTGGTTGAGGTAAATATAAAAATTGCATCAGGGCAGTATTGCCGAGTTGCTTCTAGTAATACTAAAGTACCGTTAGCATTAACCGTAAAATCTGTATGAGGGTCTTTTGCTGCCCAGTCATGAGATGGTTGTGCTGCTGTATGAATAATGAGAGAAATATCGGAGGAATATTCTTGAAATAGGTTTTCTACCGCGGAGCGATCGCGAATATCAATATCATAGTGATGATAGCTATCACTATATTTATCTTCTAGGATACGACGATTCCAGTCTGTGGAAGCAGATTCACCAAAAAATACCGCTCGCATATTATTATCGATACCCACAACGTGAAAACCGTTTTGGGCAAAGAAATGAACTGATTCTGAACCAATTAGACCAGAGGAACCAGTAATTAAAACGGTGGGCATAATATTTTGACTCACCTCATAGTACAAACAACAGTTTAGGATAAAATGGGCTTTAAGATTGTTTCATACTCAATAATCCAGTTATAAATATCTCTAAGACTTTTTTCGGGATTCATAATTGGTTTCCATCCAGTCTTAGAGCTTATCTTGGAAGAATCTGTAATATAAATAGGGATATCACCTTGTCTAGCTATTTCTTCTGATTTGATAGGAATAGATTTACCAGTGATTGTCTCGCATAGTCTAGTAGTCTCTAATAGGGATAGACTATTATCAGCACCTCCACCGACATTTAAAACATCTCCGTCTAGTTCTGAAAAATGTTCTAACTGATAATTAATCAAACTCAACAAATCCTCAATGTGCAATAAATCTCTAACTTGTCTACCTGTACCGCCATAGCCTATGTAACTTAAAGATTTTTCAAAATAGTGTGCGGCTAACCACAAAACAAAAACACCTTGGTCAACTTTACCCATTTGCCAAGGGCCTGTAATTACACCACAACGGTTGACTATTGCTTGAATACCATAAGCTTGCCGATACTCTTCGATTAGCATTTCTGAGGCAAGTTTAGTAGTACCATATAGAGAACGGTAGCTTTGAAGTGGAAATTCCTCCGCTATACCAAGGTGAGATACTCCAGGTATTGTCTGTTCAACAGCAATGCTAAAGCGGGTTGGTAGTTGTACTAAATTAATTGATTTAAGTGTTTCAATTGGATAAACACGACTGGTGGATAGAAAAAGCAAACGAGCTTGAGTTTGTCTAGCTAATTCCAGAACATTAATAGTTCCTATTAAATTTGTTTGCAGGACGTATTGTGGAGAAGCAAATCCTGCAAGCACAGAAGGTTCAGCAGAACAATCAATAATGGTATCGACGTTAAAGATTCCAGGGTCTAAATCGTTAGAAGAGCGAATATCTCCATGAATAAAGTCAATTCCCAAATTTTTTAGTCTAGGAATATTTAATTCTGAACCGCGCCTTCGTAGATTATCAAAACATATAATTTCCCACTGAGAATAATGCTTTTTTAGATTAATTGCTAAGGAACTACCCACAAAACCAGCTCCTCCTAAAATCAGAATTTTCTCAGCCATTTGATTTCAACCTTTGATTTACTACCAGTTTATTTTTGCTTAGATGATAATCTCCGCGTGATAAATGTTTTTCTAGCCAGATATAGAGAACTATAAACAAATATCGACTGCCCATTTCTTTTAGCTTTAGCTTAGAAACTCCTGTGGTTCTATTTCTCCAGGTAATAGGAATAGTTGTATAAGAATACCCTCTTGCTATGGCTTTTAGTGGTATCTCTACTGTTAAATTGAAATGATGAGATACTAATGGGGAGATACCTTCAATAACTTCTTGACGATAAATTTTAAAGGCATTAGTAGTGTCGTTAAATTTCAAGCCAAATAGTATCTGAATAAAAAGATTAGCCAAGCGATTTACAATTAATTTATGACTGGGATAGTCAATTACTTTACCGCCTTTAATAAAGCGAGAACCAAAAACACAATCATAGCCCTCTTGGAGTTTATGGTAGTAAGATACAATGTCTTCTGGTGCATCTGAACTATCTGCCATAACAACCGCTACAGCATCACCTATAAAATTTTCTAAACCACAGCGAACTGCAAAGCCAAAGCCGTTAGGATAATAATTATTGACATAACGCAGTTTACTATTTTGGAAATTCATCTGCTGTAATAGTTCTTCTGTTTTATCTTTGCTATTATCGTTAACAACTAAAATTTCGTAATCTATTTTTTCTTGTTCCAAAACCTTGCTAATAGTATCAACAGTTTGAACTATGCAGTCTTCTTCATTGTAGGCTGGAATTACTATTGATAAAGTCTTGACAGATTTTGAAGTATCTATCGTTATTGACTCATCTTTTCTGAAGCTAGAATTTACTGATAGGGCTGGAGCCAATGATTCTGGGTAATATGTAACTGATATTTTTTCTGCCTGTGAATTTTTATGATTTTTTGGTGTTGGGGTTTTAAATACAAAGCGGTCGCTAATCAGATAATTAATTGATGCGCTCAAAAGTGCGCCTATTAAAGTATTGATGGCATAGTTAATTCTCAACCAATCTAAAATAGGAAAGATAAATAAAATGCGAGTAATCACTGCAACTCCAGCCGAAACATGGTAAAGAGGAAGTTGTCGTAAAAAAACTTCTCTAATATTCCAAATACCCCCAGTCCAAACCCAAGTTCGGTATATAAAGAAACTAAATATTAGGGAGATTTCAATTGAAATTACATTCGCTATATTACGCAAAAAAGGTGTATTGAATCCCAGCTTTTCAATTATTAAATAAATTAGCGCTAAATTTAAGGCTGCTGCTAACCCGCCACCTAGTAAAAACTTTAGTATTTTTGAGCGAAACATTTTTTTTAGCATTTTGGCTCTATTACTCTCTTTATGCTCCCAATAATAAATGCAATGGTTTCTAAACTAGGTTTCTTTTTTACTCCAGCACTTTTATCTTTGGTTCACCATTCAACTGTATAAACTCTTGACGTTTTCGGTCATAAACCCAAGCCTTAATAACAGTTTCATCTGTTGGTATAGAACTTAGAGAAACATTTACTTCCCAACCTGATGTATTATAAAGACTTGAGTTTAAAGCTGTAGATACATCAGGTCTTTTTAAATTAACAAGCCCAGTGGCAAAAAATGATTGATTATTGCCATAAGACAGTAAAATTATGGGTGGCTGTTCTTGCTGTTCAGGAAGAATAGCCCAGCCCAACAACTTTAAAGTGTCACTCCTGTGTAGATTTAAGGGTTGTTCTGTTGTTGGCGGAACGTCAATTGAACCATGAACTTTCTCATTTCTAGTGATAAAGTCTAGATTTACAGGAAAATTCCTAAACTCTAGTCTTTGAATAGTTTTACTTTGTTCTCGTATTTGCAATTGATCCGGGTGAATAAAATTTAAACAGTTTTTAGGTGAATTACTAGTACCTTTATCTATAAAGTTTATTATTTCTAAGCAATTTTTACCCGCCTTTCTTTGAATAAAAATATTTTGCCCTTCTACAATACTATTCATAGAGCTAAAAGCAAAAATACATATTAAAAATCCTAGGCATAACCCTGAAAACATATATATATTTTTGTCTCCATATTGCCATTTATATAAAATCCATAATCGACACAATTGTAAGCAGGATACGATTAATAATATCGAAACAGTTACGTACCTTGATGAACTAGCTTGCTCAATCCCAAAACCAGCTCTACCAAAGGTAGTAATTGATGCAAACAAAATGCTAAACCAACCCAATGATAGCCAGGGGGCTGCTTTATCGAAAAACACTGATTGAGGATTTGTGAAACAGAAAATATTAAAAAATGAAAAAGTTAAAAATATTATTAATCCAGTCAATACAGGATTAAAAAGATTTTTTCCTAATGAAAAACCTATAATAGAGAATAAATATTCCGATGCAGTTAATGGCTGTTGTAAAATAAAGAATATACTAGGATGCTGAGAAGGTTTTTGATAATCAATAGAATAGATAGCAACACAAAAAACAAAAAGTCCCATCCATAGCAAAATCCTGATTTTTTTCTGTTTATTCCTCCCTTCAAGTATGTATATTGATGGTAGTAGCGCTAGCCAAGATAGTAATCCATGAGCCGACGAAAAACTAGCAATAAAACAACATATAGATGCAAGTAATAGTCTGACATTTGGATTAATTTTTTTTAGTACAGTAAGAATGAAAATTGCTAGAATTAGACATGTATTTATTAAAAACCAAGCTATTTGAAATCCCCATAGCCAATTTTCGTACTGAATTAAAGAAAAATTGAGAATACCAGTTGTAAAATTAAATAAATGAAATAAGAGTTTATTATTTTTATTGTAAGTAGAAGCTGCAACTTTATATAAAACAACGAAATTTACTAAAGCCAGTAAAATACTAAAATAAATTTCTAATTTAATGTTCCACTTGGAGGAAAATGCAAATATTGCAAATATTATTCTTGGGAAAAAAATACGATGCTCGTTCTGTTGAGCAAAAAAATCTCCGAAATTTGCAGTACCGCTATAAACTTTATCAAAAAAACCTACTAATCCCCACTCGTCCCAGAAAGGTACGTTTACACTGAAAGTAGTAACAAACCATAAAAGTAGAATAACTGGTAGGGAATAGGCAACTAATAAGAGTACCTTTGTTTTTTGGAATGGGAGGATTTTGTTGGACACAATATGCGGGAACTTTATTTTATTTATGGCTGGCTCAAAATAATTTTTTTTGCTAATAAGCACTGATGTTGAAAAGATGATTTTTATCAAATCTATAAAAGTTTTATTTCTACGCTTTCGTAGATGATCTTTATCTTGCAAACATCAATTAGATTGGTGATTTTCTAATCTATGTTGACCTTTTAGCTGTTTAGCAGTTTTAATTACTGGATCATAACTCCAAGTTTTGAGAATAAGAGAATCTGCTGAGGAGTCATCTAATGCTAAAGATACAGACCATCATGGTTTAGTTTTTTCTTGATTTTAGATATCAATTCGCTATCAAATGTTTGTTCCCATGAAGAAGACCAATTTACTTTTGAGCCTGTTAGACGCAAATTCCAATCGTTCGACAGTATAACAGCTTTCGCAAGAGTTTCCGCCACTCCGTCTGCTGTAGGTTCCGCAGCTAATATATTACTTGATATCTCTTTGAGGCGTTCTGCTGTTTTATTAATACAGGTATTAGTTACTACCACCATACCTGCTGCTGCCATTTCTAAAGGTAGCAAACTGGGGTGAGGAGTATACATGAGAGCCAACCCTAAATCGTGTTCTGGAAGTAACTCGCAGTATTCATCTAAGCTTACCTTACCTAACATCTGCAAAGATCGCCCATTTGCAAGAGGTACGGATGGTCTTAATTTCTCAGTTCCAATGCCGTAAAATTCCCAATCTTCGGCATCAAAGATGCCAGACACTATTGCCTTATTTAGTGCCATCAAACCAACCTCAAACATATTGCGTGCTGCATGAGTTTCAGGGCGACTGTAAAAAAGCAACTTTTTTACAGCTTTTTTTGGAGGTAATGCAGGCAATTCAAAAGTTTGAATTGCATTTTCGAAAGATGCAATTAATGGTGAATGTTTATGTCCCGATGCAAATACCCCTATGTTTTGCTGTTGAAAATACTCCATTAACAAAGCGGTTGAGAATAATGCTGAATGGGGAAAGTCATACGACTGACGAGCTATAGCAAAGTAAGCCCCCATAGAAAATGTAAATGGCTCAAATTCTTGAATAAAGTATAAAAATTCTGGATGTCCTAATTGAGTAGATGCCTGATGAGCAATGTGAGCAGTCCACCAAGTTGTGGCAATAAATGAATCAAGAGGATTAACAGACAGTGTAACTTCACGATTATAATGAAGCGATATCTCAATGTAACTTAATAAATCTTGCAGCCCTGGGTATTGTATCATACCCTCTGTAATCTCCTGCGGGTAAAAGTCGCACTTATCAACAATAACTAACCGAACTTTTAATCCAGCTTTAGCTAATAAAATCGCAAAATTAAATTTAGCAATATATCCACCAAATAAATATTTGAAATTAATTTCTGGAATCAAAATATTAACGCGAATTGACTGAGATTCACTAATGTCTAATTCTAAAGGTGCGATTTTTGCTTCTAGTGCTGTTTGAAAAAATCTATCTTTTTTGTCTGTAATTTCAAACCCTGGTTCAGCAAGAATCTTAGATGTCCGCTTTGTGGCGGCTGATAGTTGATTTAAACTTAATACTAAACGTTTAGATAGAGTTACTAAAACACGAGATTGGAGTAATCGCCACTCAGCATGATTGGTTGTATGTGTTTGTATCAGTAATATATGTTTTTTTAATAAAGGAAAAATAGAGAACCATCTATCATTGAACATATCCAATATAGAAAGATCGGTTACAGCTTTATCTCCTACTCGGAAACGCAGGTTAGTTGCCATAAGTTCCAACCTACGAAATTCATATTGATAAATTGCCCATCCCCTTTCAACATAAGCTTTTAAGTTTGCTTTAATAGAACCACGGGGGCTAAAAATAAATTGTGTTGTTAGCTTAAATAATTTAAATAGACGTTCTAGTGGTGAAGCGGCTTGGAAGTCAGCGTGGCCAATTATATTTGAGCCATGCTGTATGTAATCGTATAGTGGCTCATCAATGTAGGCTATTCTTCCCATAGACCTTGCTACTATTGATAACCACTGATCGTGGAATATTTCTCCCATAGGATAGGGAAAAGGTAACAAAATTTTCACTAAACTACGGCGAAACAAGCAAGCTGCACCAGTAACAGTATTCGCTAGCAGTAACATGGAAATATCTTCATAGTAGTTTTGTCTATTAACCCAGTAACTATTAGAGATTACTTCTCCATTTCCCTTAACAATACGCATATCAGAATAAACCAAACTGACATCCGGTTCCATACTGGCTAAACAGCTGCTGAGTTTATTTGTATACCAATAATCATCTTGATCGGAAAGTGCAATATATTCAGCAACATCACCAACCCTTTCTAAAGCTCTTTCAAAGTTTTTATAAAACCCTAGATTTGATTCGTTACGATAAACATGAATGCGTTGATCTATTTCGCATACTTTGCAAAGTTCTTTAAAGGACTTTTGTGAAGATTTATCATCATTAACTATAAGAATCCAGTTTTTATGGGTTTGGTTGAGAATAGAATCTATTTGCTTCTTAAAATTATCGATTTTCGGGTTATATGTAGCCATGCAAATTGCAATCAAAGGCTCATTTAAATTAGAATTTATCTTTAATTTAGATACTGTTTCTACTACATTGTTTGATTGACAGTACACAAATCCCATATCTAAGGAATGTACATGATCGCTATAGTAAAAATTCAGAGTTAGTTTTAGTTTTTTACCGATGTCGTCTTTTGCAAAAGGAATCATTCCATAAAAACCTGAGCTCAGGCTTTTATAAGCGGGAGATATAGATTTATAAGCAGCAAATACATCAGTCCTCAAATCATTAACATGTGTAAGTGAATGAATTTTATTGTCTACACCGACTGATATGCCTCTAATTTGGTTTTCTGTATCTAAGCACCAACCTGAAAATGGAATGTAAGTACCCTGTCCTACAGTCACTACGTTTGCAATTGGGATATCGATAGAATAATTAAATGGCATTTTTAATTCCCTAAAATTTTTGAGCGCAAACAAACATATTTTTGTAATTTGATAGAGAAGCTTATCTCATTTAAAACTTTTAATGGCTCTCTTCAAGCTATTATTCTAAGTTTATTAACTATGTTAATTACAAAGTTTTGCTTAAAACTTTATCTATGAGTTTTCTACTAACAAATACTTCTAAAAAGTCTGCTTCTAAACCCATTTTTTTATCTTTGATTAAGTATATTGTTGTGGACATACCACTATGTGTATAAATATAATCTGTAAAATCAATACCCCAATCAAATGTTACCAGTGATCCCTTTTTATCAATCGGATTTCCATGATAAATAGGCTCTACAAGATGCTCTATCTCATTATTCACCAACCTTGCTCTTTGAAGACTTTTCTTCATTTGAGGATACCAAGGCATTGTAAATATGTGTGCCCCTCCAGGCTTTAATACACGACTTATTTCTGTAAAGGCAGCAGAAGGATTTATCACATGCTCAAAAACATCCTGAGTAATTATTAGATCGAAAGAGCTATCTGCGAGTGTCATATTTTCAAGATTTTCGCATCTTATGCCATGCTTATAATCTCCCAAAGGAGTGTCTTGAAAAAAATGCGTGGCTACATATTCAGGACAATTTGTTTGAATAAAATCAGAAGAAATGCCCGAAGGGGATGACTCATGAATCTTCAGTTTTCTCCATTCAGGATAAAATAAGTTTAATGCAACAATGATTGCTCTTTGTCTAGGAATTGAATTGCATTGCAAGCAATAGTAAAAATCACGGAGCCAGTCTTCTTTTATAATGAAGAAAACCTGCGATTCGCAAATTGGGCAGTATCCATCATGGATTTTACCTTTAAAGTAGTAAGATAAAAATTTTGATAATTTTATACTAGATTTTGAGTAAGCATTGTACAATTTTTTCATGGATTATTTAGAATTAGTTCAAATTTATCTATGACTTGCTTCTGTTCACTACTTGTACTTTATTATACTACAGAACCATTTTCTAGAGGCTACAAATATTAATATTGCTTAGTTATGTATCTGCATTTTTCTCATCTGAAAGGTTTGATTTAATGCATTATTATATTGACATAAATCATTATTTATCGAGAGCAACTCCAAAAAAATGTTTCACATTAAACCATTGTGTTCGTAACTTCCAAAACTTACTTGTCTGCATTGCCTCAAGTTGATCATCAGTTTCGTGTAGTTTGACTTTCATTGTTTGAAGCTCTAACTCTAACTCTTCCAACTTAGTTTGAGTTTGTTGCAGTTGAGATTGGGATTGTTCTAGCTTTACCTGTGTTTGTTGCAGTTGAGATTGGGATTGTTCTAGCTCTGCCTGTGTTTGTTGTAGTTGAGATCGGGATTGCTCTAACTCTGTCTGTGTTTGTTGCATTTGAGATTGGGATTGCTCTAACTCTGTCTGTGTTTGTTGCGTTTGAGATTGGGATTGCTCTAACTCTGTATGCGTTTGCTGTAATTTAGATTGACATTGCTTTAATTCTGCTTGTGTCTGTTGTAGTTGCGATCGTGTTTGCTCTAAAACTTCTCCAGTTTTACGCCAACCTATTTCCATCCAATTCAATAAATCATCCTGGCTATCAATATAAACTGAATCAATATCTGGCTTAGTAGTAATATTCTGGTTGGAACATATTGCAAAAAAATAAATTGGTGCATTTAAACTAGAAACTTTTTGCACGACTTGATTACTGTCTGTTGTATAAGCTTTAAAAATATTTGCTTTTGAATTTTCTAATTTAAAGATGAAAGAGCCTATAGCCATTCTTTGTCCATAAATCTCAACATAACCGAAGTAACCTTTCAATAAAGCTGTTAATTCATCATAGTAAAGCTCTTTGACATGAAATGGATTAGAATATTTCGGTTCATCTGAATAAGTTAAGCGATTAGGAGAGGAAATAATCAATACTCCACTAGGTTTAAGAACTCGCTTAATCTCCTGCATCATTTCCTCGTGCTTATTATGATGCTCAATTGTTTCAAAAGATGTTACTACGTCAACTGAATTATCGGGTAGTGGTACTGAGTCGCACGAACCCACCATAAATCTTATATTCTTATGAGTACTATACTCTTTGGTGGCATACTCTACAACTTCAGAATTAATATCAACTCCAACAACTGACTCGGCTACATCTGCAAGCAACGCACAACCATATCCCTCACCGCAAGCAATATCTAATACATTTTTACCCGCTACATAGTCAACACATAGAGCATATCGATGTAGATGCTCATATTTAATCTGACCATTTAGAGAAGGAACGTATCTCTCACCTGTAATTTCCATATTTCCTATCAACCTTATAAAATTACTTTACTGCTACTAACGCTTGTGCTGAAGGATATTCTACAGAGAACAGCCGACACTCTGTAAATCCTGCCTGAATTACATGCTTCCAGGCATCACATCCATATTCTGTATGAACTACAAAATCTGGTTGATTTTCTTGAGAGCCATGATAACTTGCAGGCATACCTTCTCTATAAATGGTTAGTCTATCGACAATCATCGGTATAGTGAAAGCACAATATCCCCCAGGCTTTAATACCCTGTAGCACTCAGATAATCCTCGAATTGGATGCTTTATGTGTTCTAAAACATCTGAATGAATAACCAAATCAAAATTCATATTTGCAATATTCATATTCATCATATCTATTTCCGGATATACTTTTAAAGTATGACCCGGTATTTCGACTAGAAAGTTTGTTAAACTCCCTGCTTCATTGATTTCTAGTATTTGCAAATTTTGGATTTCTTTCTGTTTTACAAAATCTTTAAAAAACCCTGTATAGCTAAAACATCTCATTATTGCTTTGGCTAATGACATGGAGCGTAAGTTAGACTTACAGTCTATGCAATGTAGACCTTGCTGTTTGTTAATATATTCGACTTCATAAGGTGATATACGCCATTCATCGATTAATTCTTTCCACAGAACATCATAAGCTTTTAAGTAACTCGATCCGCAACAATAACAAATCATTTTGCTAAGGTATTTGTTAATAATTGAGTTGTTAAGAAAATATCTACTTCATGGGAAACGGTAACTTTGGTAAATCTAAAAAAACCAAAAGTTAAATCCGTAACTCCCGACTCTATAACCACAGGAGCCTGCAACCAATCCATCATTTCATGGCTTTCCTGGCTACCATCGGCTACAGCTGGTTCAAGTGAATAAGTATCACTTTTAATATGAGGCCATTTTATTTCAAAACTTACACTAATCAATTTTTCTTTCTCAAATTTTGCTAATGGATGCTTATACTGATGTGTGTTCCACCCAGCAATTGGGACTCTTAATCTGTCATACATTGTAATACCAAAGATTGGGCTTTCAACGTAGTCGTGACTGACAATTTTTGTGCGGATTATCAAAGTATCATCAGGCATAACAAAACCTGTTTTTTGACCTTCACTGTTAAAAATTTCTAAACTTAAAATTTCACAACGTCCGGTTCCGAATCGCTTAACTGTCGGAAACGCCAGAAACTCTTTACTCGTAAAATAGTTGTAATTCAAATTTTCAATAGATTTATCCAATTTAACTTCTATGTTTCCTTCATGATTTTTTATTATTTCTATATTTTGCAGATCAATTAAGCGTTCTGTCTTATTTTTAATTCCATCATTTATCTTTTCATATATCCACGCTTGGTACGATTTACTAATATCAACTGGAGTACCTTTTTCAACGATTTGACCATGATTAATCCAAATAGCACTTGAACACAGGCGATTCACAGATGCTATATCATGAGATACAAACAAAATAGTTCCACCAGAGTCCTGAAAATCTTTAATTTTTGCCATGCAGCGATGCACAAACACGCCATCTCCCACAGACAAAGCTTCATCTACAATCAAAATTTCCGGATTCACATTAATAGCTACTGCAAATGCCAAGCGGACAAACATACCGCTGGAATAAGTTTTAACAGGTTCATCAATAAAATCTCCTATATCTGCAAATGTGACTATTTCTTCAAATTTTTGCTCAAGTTCTATTTTACTTAAGCCAAGTAGCTGTCCATTAAAAAATACGTTTTGTCGACCGGTAAACTCTGGGTTGAATCCACTCCCTAACTCTAGCAATGCAGAAACTCGACCATTAACTTTTACATCACCTCTAGTTTGACTGAGAGTCCCGGCAATAATTTGCAAAAGTGTACTTTTTCCAGAACCATTTTGACCAATAATTCCCACAGTCTCTCCCTTGGGAATATCCAAGTTAATATCGCGCAGTGCCCAAAATTCATCTGCTCTACTTTTTGCTGGTAACAAAATTTCTTTGAGTCGATCTACAGGATGAGCATACCGTTTAAAACACTTAGATACATTCTTTAGGGAAATTGCAATTTTTTCTCCCATATTTTGCTACCAAACCTCAAAACTACTACACTTATGAATCAAAGACAATTATGGCATCTATACTTCAACATTTGTGCTTACAATACATCTGCAAAAGCTGGACGCAGGCGACGGTAACACCACAATCCGCTACAAAAAATTACTAAAGCAATTAGCGAAGAAACTCCTAACTCGCCCCAATGTTTAACTTCTCCTACTAAAATTAAATCTCTATATCCTTCAACGATCGCTGTCATTGGATTTAACCAAAATACCCATTCCCGCCATGCCTCTGGAATTGCTGAGGCTGGATAAATAATTGGTGTCAAATACATCCAAATATTTAAAATCACCCCTAAAGTCTGCGGGATATCTCGCAAAAATACCGTTAGTCCTGCGGCTAAATAACTCAATCCTGCTGTTAACAATAATTGCGGTATCCAGACCAACGGCAACAACGCTAATGTAGTGTGTAGAGTATGAGAAGTGATCGCCCCAAAAAAAATCAATGCTATTAAACCGAAGGAACTCTCGATAAACATTGATAAAATTGGTACTAGAGGTAACAATCCTAGTGGAAATACCACTTTCTTGACTAAATTTGGCTGTGCGATTACACAACTAGCAGCCTGACTTAAACCACCACTAAAAGCAATCCAAGGCACTAATCCCGCAAATAGCCACAAACCAAAGGTTAAGTTATTTTCTGGTAAAGTTTTCAGACTTAACTTCACCTTCAACACAACTGAAAATACATACGTATAAATAAGTAATTGTGATAGCTGATTTAGCAAAGGCCACAAATTTCCTAAAACAGAACCCTTGTACCTCGCCTCTAAATCCCGACGTACCAAAGTTCTCAGCAAGTCAAACTTTGCCCAAAACTTTTCATTTATCGGCAGTATGCGCCTTAGATTTCCTCTTTTACGTACAAATTTTTGCATTGTTCGTAATAATTACCCCTTCTTCGTCCACTACTTACACACCTAATTCATCCCTATAAAGCTTTATAGAGATGAAAACAACCTTATCTTTCTTGGGAAATACATTCTTACTATATAAATAGTACCTAAATTGTCTTGGCGATTATACAATGAATCTGCGATTGCTAAGTGTATTTCTACTACAAATCTAAATTCTGTCGACAAAACTGTTTTGCTTGTTAAAAATACGAACTCTTGCTTAACTAAAGCTATCTGAATCAACTCCCTGCGATCGCAGACACTCTGCTAATCGCTCTGCCCGTTGCCGCTCTTGCTCTGCTTTTTCTCCTAGCGTTGCCACCCAACCCCTGAAGTATACCAACGTAACTACAAACCCTTTATATTACAAAGGATGGCGGGCATCGTAGTAAAGGTTTAAGTTGCTAGCAAACAAAACTTCTTCAGATGGATAAGATTAGAGGTTGACAAGTCTCACTCAGAAAATCCGCCTGAATGCAGTGAAATTTATCTGTAAAACCTGATTTTCATATTAATTCACTGGGTAAATCATCCATCCTAGGCATGGTTTATTGTAGTGGACAGAGGATAATTTGATACATAACTACTACTTCGGTTGCTTAACTTAAGCTATCTAGATGAACCTCTAACGATCGCAAATGTTCCACCAATACGACTAATCATTGCGATCGCATCTGTTGTTAATTTTAAGTTCTCAGGTTAGAACTTTGAAATTTCATCCCTCATCTCCTCTGAATTTGTGAAAGCTGAGTCACGGATTCCGCTACACTGAGACTGGTTTGTTGCATTGTAATCAGGCATGGAAATCGGACAAAAGGTTAAAGTGTTTCGTTTGCGCGATCGCGTTTCTCCCCCAATTGTGAAAAAACTAGGACAAGTGGGTATCATTCAAGGCTACAAAGTCATTGATAGTGGGATCGGTGTAGTAGTGCTGTTTGAGGACAATACTTCCACTTGGTTTTTTGAAGATGAAATTAAACCTGTGTAGTAATAAAGAACTCAGATCGGAGTTTTTCTCGGCATCTAAAATTTCCAGCACAGGCTGAGAATCTTTGTTGAGTGCTAAGTTGGAATTGAAAAGATCGGCGGTGAAAATAGGAATCAAGTAATGGCTCTAATATTGACATTTTTGGGCAAAGGCGGCACCGCTCGTACCAAAATTGCGATCGCCGCAGCCAAATTATTGGCAAGTCAAGGCAAGCGCGTACTCCTAGCAGGACAAGCAGAACCAACATTATCAATCCTGTTGGGTACTACCATTGCAGCCGATCCTCAAGAAATCGCTCCCAAGCTACAGGCGGTACAGTTTCAAGCATCTGTACTGCTTGAGCGCAACTGGGACGAAGTGAAAAAACTGGAGGCACAATATCTCCGCACGCCCATCTTCAAAGACGTTTTTGGTCAAGAACTGGTAGTATTGCCAGGGATGGATAACGCCCTAGCTCTCAATGCTATCCGCGAATATGATGCCAGTGGCAAATATGATGTGATCGTCTACGATGGCACGGGTGACTCTTTAACGTTGCGAATGTTGGGTTTGCCAGAATCCCTCAGTTGGTATGTCCGGCGATTTCGGCAATTATTTGTCAACTCTGATTTGGGGAAGACTATTACTGAATCGCCCTTAATCCAACCGCTAATTAGCAGCTTTTTCAATATCAACTGGACAGCAGATAACTTTGCAGGGCCTACCAACCAAGTCAATAATTTCTTGGAAAAAGGGAGAGCCGCTCTTGCCGATCCGAAGCGTCTTGCTGCTTTCTTAGTGACTACAGGAGATCCAATTGACGTAGCAAATGCTCGTTATTTATGGGGTAGCGCTCAACAAATTGGTTTAACTGTCGGTGGTGTTCTGCTTGTGTCTCCTGAGACAAACGTTAATCTGCCAGAGGAATTTGTACCCCTACCTGTGAGCGTTGTTCCCGACTCGCCAACAGGTGACTGGCAAACACTGATAGACGCACTACCCAACTTGGAAGCACAAGCTTTACAGGCTCCTAAACCAATTGAAATAGACATCCACAATCGTCAAGTACGCTTATTTTTGCCAGGATTTGACAAAAAGCAAGTCAAACTCACCCAATATGGGCCAGAAGTTACGGTAGAAGCAGGAGACCAGCGACGGAATATTCCCCTACCCCCGGCTCTAAGTGGCAGACCCGTTGCTGGAGCAAAGTTTCAGAATAATTATTTGATAATTTCGTTTTAAGTTAAGGGAATGGGGAGTCTTTCAAGGATAGGTATTTAGGTTTTGGAGAAATAATTGGGAATGTTCTCACTTATTCAACGTAGTTTTAAGGTTGCGGACAATAATTTTAGTTCTAAAAGCCAAAAAATTCGTCTAATCTGAAAAACCTACCCATGAGAGGGTGGACATAGGCAAAGCGAGAGCCGCATGATCGCGGCTCTCGCTTTGCTTGGTTGGATCTGTCAGAAGTATCTAATATCAAGTCCGGTTACTTAGTTATAGTTCCCGAATCTATGCAGAAAATCCAAAAACCCTCTCATCTGCTCGTCTGCGGTCTTAATGATAAGTCTTTATTCGGACACGATATTAAGCTGCCACAAAAGGTCTCACGCTCCAATTGGGATCGATCACGTCAACGAGTTGATAGCTTTGTACATAGTTAAAGCCACTCATTTGCCAGATATCTTCTTTCATCGTCTGCTTATTGCGCCAGAGGATATCAGGTGTACCGTCATTGTTGAAATCATCAGTACCTGCAATTTCCCAGTTCGGATCAAACACCTGGGTAATGAAGTGGTCGGTTTGCAGGGTGAAGTCGCTATTCATCTCCCAAATCACATTCTCGCCGCTTGCCTTATTGCGCCAGAGGATATCAGGTGTACCGTCACTGTTGAAATCATCAGTACCCGCAATCTCCCAGTTCGGATCAAACTCCTGGGTAATGGAGTGGTCGGTTTGCAGGGTGAAGTTGCTATTCATCTCCCAAATCACATTCTCGCCGCTTGCCTTATTGCGCCAGAGGATATCAGGTGTACCGTCACTATTGAAATCATCAGTACCCGCAATCTCCCAGTTCGGATCAAACACCTGGGTAATGTAGTGGTCGGTTTGCTGGGTGAAGTTGCTATTCATCTGCCAAATCACATTCTCGCCGCTTGCCTTATTGCGCCAGAGGATATCAGGTGTACCGTCACTGTTGAAATCATCAGTACCTGCAATCTCCCAGTTCGGATCAAACACCTGGGTAATGTAGTGGTCGGATTCAAAGCCAGTGGTATTCATCTGCCAAATGACGTTCTGTCCGCTTGCTTGGTTGCGCCAAAGGATGTCAGCAATGCCATCACCATTGAAGTCGGCTGTGCTGACAATCTGCCAGTTCGCATCAGTCACTGTGGGTAAAAAGTAGGCGCTTTGCAGGGTAAAGCCATTCAGTTGCCAAACAGCATTCTCCCCGGTGCCACTGTTACGCCACAGCAGATTATTGGGCAAGCTCTGCACACCATCATTGTCTACAATCGTTGCTGTAAGTACCTTATTCTGAGGACTCAGTTGAGCATTCGTCGGTGTTCCCAGTGTCAACACAGCAGTTTTATTAGGCTCGACAACTAAATTATCAATCGGATTCAGGGTGATGCTACCAGTCAGTTGTCCTGGCAGAATTGTGATGGAATTGTTAGACAGTGTGTAGTCTGTTCCGTCCGTCGCTGTTCCCGACACCGTTACTGGCACTATAACGGGGTTTGAAGTTGCCACATCAATCTGGGCAGTGAGGTTGAGACTGGCTGCTCCTTCACTGACTGAGGCATTGCTGGTGGTAAAGTTAACCAACGGAGTATACGGCACACCACCAAATGTATCAACATTCAGTCCTGTGATTTCATGTACGTTGGTATAATCGCCAGTGGAGGCGGAGAAACCGAACTTGAACGTGGATGGCAGTTCGCCATTGCTGGCAACGACATTGTAATTTTGGAGTGCGGCTGGAGTTTCGTTATTGTCTAAAAAATCTCCGTCATTGTTCAAATCAATTTTGAGAGATAATAGCCCAGCAGGTGTCAAATCAATTTGCACCTTCTTCTGAGCAGCCGATCGGCTCTGACCTGGAGTGTCAATACCTTCTGGAAGCGTTTCCGTTCCCACCAGATAGTTGTAGCTGTTGGCTTGACTGCCATGAACTGCAATAGAGTCAGGTCTAGCACCTGGACCACCTGCACCATATACGGACTTAGAGAAGTTGCCAAACTCGTCAAAGCCAACACCGAGGTAGCCGCCTACCAGACCAGGTGTAGAGCCGTTACTAGAATAGCCGAGCGCTCCTCCAGCTGAACCTGCCGCAGTTGGGTTGGCATTGCCATCAATAAGAAAGAAGCTGATGCCATCTGCACCAGTGCCACCATAGGCATGAATGTTGAACGTAATGGAAAGACCGTTGCTGGCGTTAATGGGGCGGTTGTAGATGACAAAGGATGCCTGATCCGAGGCAGCAGAGGTTAATCGCAATGCGCCTGACCCAATCGTATCGGAGCCACCACCGGGTATGCCGCCGGTGGATGCTCCTATTGTAGAACGGGCGGTCAGTAGCGGTGCTGTGCCTGTTCCTGTTGTATTGTAGATCCAGGAGGGGTTCGTAATATCATTGCCCGTGAAGGTTTCTCTGAGAATATTATCCAGATTGTAAGCATAGGCAGAGGTAACTTTAGAGTCAAAGACGAGGGGTGACTCAATGTTGCCAATGGTTACTTCCAAATTCCAGTCGCCATCCTTACCTGTCAGGTTATTGGAGGCGGCAACATCGGCTCCAATAACCTGGCTGATTCTTTGGACAAACTCCTGACCGAGTTCACCTTGGGCAACGTTACAGCCATACAGCAAAATATCAGCATCGTTGGTCAGTGCCTTGCCCCAACTCTGCAACTGTGACGCATACTCTGGCAAGTTGGCCAAGTTCAGCTGACTGCTACCAAAGTCCAGTCCGCCAGCTTGCCCGTGGCAAACGATATGCAAACTGGCGATGTTTTGCCGTCCCAGCAGGGTGTTAGTAATCTGGGTAACAGCATCCTGCACCGAGTCAAGCACATGGATCTCCGTGCCCGTAGTCACACCCACCAGCAACTGCTCATAGTCCGTCACCGATCTATCGACAAACAAGAGAGATTGCCTAGATTGTCCCAGTCCCGTTAAAGAATTTGTCAAGCTGCCTTCGTCCAAGGCAGACGCAAGGCTGTTTTTAGATGTCACATCAGTACAAGACGTACCTAACTGGGGAAGCTCAAAAGACATTGTGTTTCTCTCCAAAAAGAAAGTAGAAGAAAACATCATACACGGATGAGATCCGTGTGAGGATAAAATAATATTACTTTTGTCTAACAAGTGTT
Organism: Nostoc sp. LEGE 12450; assembly: GCF_015206895.1. GTDB lineage: Bacteria > Cyanobacteriota > Cyanobacteriia > Cyanobacteriales > Nostocaceae > Nostoc. The sequence goes on from NZ_JADEXU010000052.1 coordinate 25,433, forward strand.
TATTCTTGAAACATCATAAATTTTTAAGTATAAAACAATACATTAAATTAAGCTTTGGGGTAATAATGTATTAAGATTATGCGTAGACGTAGCTAGCCTTCTCTACGAGACGCTACCCGAACGGCATTGCCTACCGAAAAATTGTGTTTCCGACCCGATTTTGAGTAAGGTTTTAAGTACTATTGCTTATTGAAAAATGATATATAACCCAATACGGTTCAGTTAAGGCTAAAACTCTTTATCAAAGTCAATTTTTTGAACGTAGATGGAAAGCGGTGATCCAGCCCGGTGGAAGGGTTCCCCGGCATAAAGGAACTGGCGTTAGCGTAGCGGTAGCGATAGCGCAGCGTTAGCGAGGAACGAGCGTCTACCCGTAGGGCTTGCCGCAGACTACCGTATACTCCTAGGTCGAAGCAAGCTACGCGCAGCATCTCGTAGAGAAGCCGGCTAGAGGTAGTTGATATGATAATATGCTCCATGTTCTTACTCATGAGGTGGAGCTTTCCTTGCTTTGCTGCAACACTGAAGCAGCATTAAGACTTGATCTAGAATTATTAATTCGGGAGAACGCTCAGGTTTTTTATGAGTAGTTTTTTTCCTTTAACTCATACGAACCATTAACTGATAAGTTCTGCGACTAACTCCTGTAAGTTGTTTAAATTTTGTGGAAGATGGTTTTCTGGCTAATGCTCAATGCCCCTCATAAGTGCTGTTAGTGGATAGCTAAGATTTAGTCAGTACTGAGTAAAAAATCTCACTTCTTTACTCAGGACTGGAACATGGAAAAGAGGAACTGTTTTGCCCAATGCCCTATTAATCAGTAAATCTTATGTCAGAATTAACTCCCATTACCCCAGACCCTAACCCATCTGAGGCATTAGACTCAGTGGTAAATAATCCCAATGAGCAAGCGATTGCATCCGCCGATCGCAATGCGAAAACTAGGCAGTTGCTGGGGATGAAAGGTGCAGCTGCTGGGGAAACTTCAATTTGGAAAATTCGTTTGCAGCTAATGAAGCCGATTACCTGGATTCCCCTAATTTGGGGCGTAGTCTGTGGTGCGGCTTCTTCGGGTAACTATACTTGGACGCTGGAAAATGTGTTGAAGGTATTAACCTGTATGCTGCTGGCTGGGCCATTGATGACAGGTTACACCCAAATCCTCAATGATTACTACGATCGCGAAATCGATGCCATCAATGAACCCTATCGCCCGATTCCCTCTGGCGCAATTCCCCTACCACAGGTAATTATTCAGATTTGGGTATTACTGATTGCTGGCTATGGTTTGGCGTTTGCGCTGGATGTGTGGTCTGGTCATGAATTCCCGACAATTACAGTGATCGCAATTATCGGTTCTTTCATCGCCTATATTTATTCTGCACCTCCCTTGAAACTCAAGCAAAACGGCTGGCTAGGTAGTTACGCCTTGGGCGCAAGCTATATCACCCTACCTTGGTCTACAGGACACGCTTTGTTTGGCGATCTCAATTCCACAATTGTGGTTTTGACAATGTTCTACAGTTTGGCTGGATTGGGTATTGCCATTGTCAATGACTTTAAGAGTGTAGAAGGCGATCGCCAGCTAGGATTAAATTCATTACCCGTAATGTTTGGTATCACCACTGCGGCATGGATTTGTGTAGTGACAATTGATGTATTTCAAGGATTTATCGCAGCTTATCTCGTCAGCATCCATGAGAATTTGTATGCAGCAATCCTGGTACTATTAATCATCCCGCAAATCACCTTGCAAGATATGTATTTCTTGCGCGATCCCGTGAAGAATGATGTTAAGTACCAAGCTAGCGCCCAACCGTTCCTTGTGCTGGGAATGCTGGTAACAGGTTTAGCGCTGGGTCATGCTGGCGTTTAACTTATACTTCTATAGTAAGAAGCTAGGAATTAGGAGTTAGGAGTTAATATACTTCTAATTCCTAATTTGTATCAGGACATACTATGTTAGAACTGATAACTTTCCTCCTTCATGGGATTCAACCTTTGTTAATCCCAATATGCTTTATCACTGCTTGGACTGTAACTATTCTCGTTGTTTTGAGTCTTTGGACAGCAGCACGAGATAGTGTGGCTACAGCCAAGCAAATGCATCAAATCCCCTGTACTGGTTGCCAATTTTTTACTGACAATTACCGTCTTAAATGTACTGTACGCCCATCTATTGCCAATACAGAAGAAGCGATCGATTGTCTTGACTATCAACCGAAGACTAATCCTTATCTATATTAAGTGAATGACCGAAAATCACTCTTAACTCTTAATTCCTAACTCCTAACTATTTTTATTGACCAATTTCTAGCAAGATTTTTAAAACACCCCGACTCTGGGCGTGTTCAAAAGCTGCAAGCCCTTCAATGAGGGGGTAAGTGGCATGAATCAGGGGTTGTACGTCAATTTGTCCTGTAGCTAGTAGCTGGAGGGCTGGAGTAAAGGGGCCACAACGGGAGCCGATGAGGGTGATTTCATCCACTACTAAAGAAGAAGCATCTAGGCTGAGGTTGCCAGCGTAGGTACTTTTAAGCACAAGCATACCACGGGGACGGAGGGCACGCCGGGCGATCGCAAATCCTTCTGGGTTGCCTGTACATTCTACTGAGATATCGAAATATCCATCTTTGACAGCATCAGCTAAACTAGTTTTAATTCCTCGTGCCTCTAAGTTGGCAAGCTTCTCTTGATGTCGCCCCACAGCCAAGAGTTCACAGCCAGTTAAGGCTACTGTCTGGGCTACCAACTGCCCTAGTTTGCCATCTCCAACCACTAGCACCCTGTCGTTTGGATGCAATGGTACTTGCTGCTGAATTTCCAAAGCTGCTGCTATAGGTTCAGTAAATGTTGCTACTTCGGTGGGCACATTATCGGGTACTAAATGTAAGTTCTCCACCGGCAAACAGAGATATTCACCAAAGGCTCCATTCCGATTAACAATACCTAAAACTGTGCGATTTTCGCAGTGAGTTGGTTGTCCACCGATACAAAACCGACAATGCCCACATACAGCGTTGATTTCTCCAACTACACGTTGGTTAACTAAGTGTTCTGGCCCTTTTTCAACCACGCCGACAAATTCATGCCCCAAAATACCAGTGTAAGGATAGTAGCCTCTGAGTAGTTCCAAATCAGTGTTACAGATACCCGCACGCAAGACGCGTACCAAAGCTTCTCCTGGTGGTGGTTCAGGAATGGGAATATCTGTACGTAGTTGCAACTGGTTATTTTCGAGCCAAAGTCCTTTCATTTTTCTTCACGTCCTTTGCCTAATATGTTGTCATACCAGTTTCAAAAATCTTTGCAAAATAATTAATTGGCTGGAGGGGCGTACATCACATTTGTACGCCTCTACCCACACTTATGTCTCTGTACTAGGTATTTCTTTAGTTTTAGTTACATCAATTTTGCTTAACCAAGTAACCAAGTCTTCTGAATCAAGCGCAATTTCGCTTCCTAAAGTTTTGATATAAAGAAGTCCATCACTAATAATTAAATCTCGAATTGGATACCATGAATCCCGCGTCCTGATCAGAAGTTCCAAGGGAATCCCTAGCCTTGAAGTATACTTGCGATATTTCCACCAAGCTCGCCATAGAAGTACAGATTTAGTACAGTGCATCTCATAGCCTTTGGGAACTTCGCTGTATTGATACTGATAGAAACCCCGACTATCTACTTCTCCTTTGAGAAGATAACTATATTCTGCTAATACCTGATTTATCAATTCCCACTGGGATGATTTTGGAGAAATCGAGAATTCAGATACTGTGTTAGATAGCTGGAAAGTGGCAATCACACCTTCAGCTTTTGCTGTCAGTTGGTTTGTCTTATACACTGTTTGCGCTGTCAAAGCAGGATTTGACAACAAAACTTCTTTTTTCTGGATAGAGTTTTGCACAAACTCTCGAATTAAATCTAGATTAGATAACATAAAATTATTTATACTAAATTAAGCAGTGTGATATAAGCCACAACGGTACTTAAATTAGTAACTACTTTGGTTTTGCACTTAAATCAGGATTATTACCAGTTTTATTTATACTCAATTCTTTGTCTGACTAGGGCTTTATTAACTTTAATGTCGGGATGTCGCCGTTCACTACTCTGATTGACAAAATAACTGTTTTAAGTGGGAGAGCAGCTGATTAGATTTTTACGCCATCTAGAAAAGGTTGAAATACCGGAACTAATTCAGGACGACTGACAACCAAAGTGGGAAAAGAGCGATCGCTATAATCTTCTCCGGGTGACAACGGAAACGGTTCTGATTTAAGCGATGACCATACCCCACCAGCAGCCTGGACAATTACCCAAGCCCCGGCTAAGTCCCAAACTTTTGGTGTCGCCTCAATCCCACCGAGAGTAGCCCCAGTAGCAACTGTCAAAAAATTATAGCTTGCTACACCCAACATCCGAATTTTGCAGGGGAAGCCGTTTTTGATAGCTGCGGTACTACGAGAACAAAGGTTAAAAAAGTGATTATTGCTGGGACTATCAACACTGGTGTGGATGGGGTGGTGGTTGAGAAATGCTCCTGTTGGTGTTGCTAAACCAGATGAACCCGCCCAAAAACCATGAAAAGCTTGATCCAAGGTTGGTGCGTAAACATACCCAAAAATGGGCGTGCCTCGATACAGTAAACCCAGAGATATTGTCCAGATAGGAATGCCGCGTGTAAAGTTGGTTGTACCATCTAGGGGGTCAATTACCCAGCACCACTCAGTACCAGGAAATGACTGATCGCTCTCTTCGCTCAAAATGCCGTAACCAGAGAAAGTAGAAGCGATCGCATCCCGAATTTCCTGATCTGCCCATTTATCTGCTTGCGTCACCAAACTACCATCAGCTTTTTGGGAAGCCTGTACTTGCCCAAAATCTTGCATTAGCTGCTTGCCCACTCTGGTAGTAGTAGTTTGGGCAAAATCAAGAATTGTTGTCCAAAAATCATTCATGGTTATTAGTCATTTGTCATTTGTCATTGGTCATTGGTCATTTGTCTCATGCCCAATGCCCCATGCCCTATACAGTTTAGTCTAAATCGCTTTCTAAAACCGATGCGATCGCTTGCTTGGTACTTGTTTGAAATTCTGTGATATTCACCCGATTCAGAAACCAAATTGACAGCACCATTCCCACGGCTTCTAGAAGGAATACCAGTCCATAAGCTAACTCTAGGCTTGGTAGCAGCTTGCGTCCAATATCCAAAACTGTACCTCCGATTACCACCGCGATTCCTCTAGAAATGGACTGCGCTAATCCCCATGCCCCAATAAACGTACCTGCGGCTTCTGCTGCGGTGAGATCCAACATCAAGCTAATTGCGGCTGTAGTTAAGAAACCTGTGGCTAAACCGAATAAAACCAAACCTAATTTGAGAACTGCTGCATTAGCTGTGAATCCTGATATACCTAGCAATATTGCACAGAATGCTACCAACATACAGCCTAAACGTGCAGTTCTGCGCTTACCCAAACGCGGGACAATATAAAAGCCAGTAACGCCGTAGGCAATCAATAGACCCGTTCCATAAAAAATATTTAATTTGGTACTTTCCGCTAATGGCATTTTAAACACTTGACCCGCATAAGGTTCTAAAATCGGGTCTTGCATAAACAAACTGATAGTCATCACCAATAAAAAGGTGAAGAATATACCTGTTTGTGGACTAGCTGTCAAGATTTTCCAAGCATTGCCTAGAGTAATGCTATCTTCCCGATTCACCAGTGTGGAACGGGTTAAGTATTGGGAGTATTTTTTTTCTACGCCGAATGTGGCTGCGATCGCTAAACCAAATACAATTGCTGGGACGATAGTAAACAGCCTGGTGATAGATGCCTGTAAGGTTTCTAAGGTTGCCTCTGGCGTTAACTGTTTCAGCAAACTGGCACTAATAATTGCCCCAACAATAATCCCCACCATTAGCATCGACCAAACCACACCAACTACTTTGGAACGGTTATCTTCTTCAGATATATCCACCAACAAAGCAGCAAAGGCAGTACCACTAGCACAAATTCCTAGACCATAGACAGCAAAAACCAAAGCCAAAAGTGCTGTCCAGCCAATTGTTTGGGTTGTCCATGTCCAACCACCTGCACTAGTAGCGGCAAGATTCATCTGCCACATTACTTGTATAGCTAAAAATGCTGCGATCGCAAATATTGCCGCGCCCACCCAAACATAAGCTGTGCGGTGGTATCCCCATAAAGGTTTGGCATCGGAAATCTGACCGAACCAGACACGCGAAGGAGCAACAAATAAGGGTAGTGCTAAAACTACTGCTACCAGCGTCGCCGGAATTGCTATTTCTTGAATCATGACTCTGTTAAGTACCCCCAGAGTCAAAATTGACATCATGCTCAACCCCATCTGAAATAAACCTAGCCGGAACATGGTCAGCAGGTTTACCCTTGGCACAGATAGGGATTTTGTTTTGGTATCAAATACTTCACCGCTTGCCATAGCTACTTTCTCGTATGCTTTATAGGATTTAATCTCTCTATTTAAATAAAGATAAACCCTACCCGCTCAAAATCAGCGAAGGAAAAGTGGAAGTTGTGATGGCTTCTCTTCTCTACGAGAGGCTGCGCCAACGAGACGCTATGCGAACGCCCGCCACAGGCATCGCAGTTATTTGGCAAGCAGTTATAGACCTTGATTAGCGCCAAGTTAGGATTAATCTTTATAGCTTGGTGGTAATCCGCGATCAGGTAACAAGAGAATTTTAGGATGAAGTAGTGAAACGAGACTCTATTTACTATCAAATTTTTAAGCGTTTTCCTGGATTACTCTTTGAACTGATTGATAATCCTCCTCTGCAAGGGCAAAACTATCGATTTGAATCAGTTGAAGTCAAAGAAACCGCTTTTCGCATGGATGGTGTGTTTTTACCTCCAGAGGATGCAACACCCAGAGCGATCTTTTTTGCTGAAGTTCAATTCCAAAGAGATGAAGCTCTTTACCATCGGTTTTTTACCGAGTCGCTGATGTACTTGAACCGGAATCGTTCTCAGTACGATGACTGGTTCTGTGTGGTAATTTTTTCATCACGCTCATTGGAACCAAGGGATCAAAAAACTCATCGAATATTTCTCAACAGCGACCAAGTGCAGCGAATCTATTTAGATGAGTTAGGCGCGACTAATCAGCAGCCAATAGGCATCAACTTGATGCAGTTGACTTTAGCATCGGATGAAGTGATGGCCGAGCAAGCAAAGCAATTGATTGAGCGGGTAAAATTAGAGGAAACGGACACACTGCCGAAAAACGAAATACTAGACATCATAACCACAATCGCCGTTTATAAGTTTTCTTCGTTGAGTAGAGAGGAGGTTGAAGCTATGCTAGGACTGACTTTGGAACAAACAAGGGTTTATCAGGAAGCGAAAGCCGAGGGTCGAGAAGAAGGTCGAGAACAAGGTCGAGAAGAACAGAAAGCTGAAATGTTGAAACTTACCGTGCCTTTGTTACTAAAAACAGGAATGAGTGTGGAGCAGATTGCTCAACACCTCAATGTTGAGATAGAAGCTGTCCACCTTGCTGCACAGCAAAACACATAGAATGGACATTTCATGTCTGTTGCCATATTTTTGCAAAATGAGGAGAGCTTGATTAAAATCCTCAATTGTCCTTTTATGGTCTCTAGAGCGATCGCGCCGAAATCTTACATATTAAAATGCTCATGACTTCATCGGAGTTGGGACTTGGTAGGATGGGACTCCAGTCTCTAAAGTTTGCATAGCACTTCTACTAATGAATAACGAACTAGTAGATCGACCTGACCTAAATTTGCAAGCGCTTACTGTTTTTAAAGAACGAGACAAAGGAGCTGAGAAACTAGACGAGTTAATAAGTAACTTTTAGAAATAAATTAATTCTAACCTTTAGTATTCAGCAAAATTAAGCAACAAATTCAAAACATTTTATCAATGTACTGTTCTACGTCGGCACGCTTAATTTGCTAGCTTTTACTTATTATTTTGGCTTTTAAATCACCTGCTGTAATCGCATCTCAGAGAAATTCTTCCCTTTCCAGAAGATAAGTAACACAACAATTACCGAAACATCAATGCAATAATTACTACTGATTGATTTAAAGACTGCTTAGTATTGCAAGCAGCTTGATTTAATCTATCCGTTGGGGTTGATGTAGGATAAAATATATTTGGTGAATAACCAAGTTGCATGTATACACCTAACAGAAAATCTGGATCAATTATTGGTAATCCATTAGTTGGAATCCTAGTATTTCTTGTAATAACTAACACTATTTGATTTTGATAAGAAACAACAGGTGGTTTGCCACAGTAAGGATTATAAGGACTGTGCCCTCCATGAATACCACCATATAAACCATGTGGGTTACGAATACTATAGGTGTCATGCAAACTGCCATAAATCCCATAAAGATTGCTAATGGAGTTCGTATCATATCGTTCACTTGATAGCAATCCTAAAAATTGTCCGTCAGCAGAAGACCATAACTGAGCTGTGCCATTAGCAGCAGCAAGAAATTGTGGAATAGACATAATTTTTTGTGATCCAAGCTTCAAATGCTTCTCTAGCTTCACTAACTATTAATGCTAACCGCATCAGTAGCAATAATGATATTTATTCAAAATATTGTGAAGAAAGAAGTGCGACGCTCTAAAACATCCTATCAAGTAGCTGTGTAATCTTCTGCTGTGTTTATAGCGTAAATCATTAGTAGCATTGAGCTTTGCAGAAACTCTGACTATAAATGCAAATCCTCCAGGGTTAACCCTTTAATCAATCACACTATTCAATTATCGTTTATTAACTAGATACAACAGCTTAAGAGCATTGGAACTGGGATGCTTCTGAACGATTTCCCACTTTTGAACCGTTGATAGACTTGTATTCAAAATAGCAGCAAATACTGCCTGACTGATAAAAGATTTTGAAGTAAATCTAATAGTAGCTTTTATTAAAGTTCTGGTATCGCGCCGTAACTTTATCGGATGCAATCAAGCCAGATAAAAATATCAATATGAAAATGTGGTTTTAACTACGCTATTCTATTGAATTAGTAAGATAAACTTGCCGTATGTATGTCATCAAACTACTTAGCTTCATCTAGTAACCAAAAAGGCATAAGCAATGAGTAAAGAACCAGTCAAAGTAATATTATGGGAAGAAAATCAAAAAGATTTTCTAAAAAAGTTCTATGATCTCCAATTTACTCCCAGAGTAGGAGAAGAAGTTTACCTAAAAAAAGAGAAATGGAAAGTAACCAGAGTTGAGCATGATGTAGAAATTAGTGAAATTAATGTCTACATGCAATTAATCAAAAAAGTCAAGCAGGAGAAACCATCTAATTCATAATCACAAGTAAATACACTCAACTATCGCAATCCTATTTGATATGTGAGAATTGCAGCCCGCAGCTCCCCGACTTCGTAAAAGTTGTCGGGGATCTTGTTTAGGGATTTGCAAAGAATAAATTATCCCAAATTATTTATAGATTTTAGGGGCGTAAGGCTTTGCGCCCCTAAAACAAGATATTTTTTTAACTGGAAGTCCCTTATGCACGTTTGATTCAGGGTTTAAATCGCGATCGCACCGTGAAGATACTTAAAAAGACTAGATCAACTTACCCACACCCAATCTTGTCTGTAACGATACACTATAAAAGTAAAGAAATGTAAATAAACTAAATTTTGCAACTGTGGAAAATATCACATTGGGGCAAAATGGCCCATCTGTTACACCCTTGTGCATAGGCACTTGGGCTTGGGGTGATAAACTATTTTGGAATTATGGCGATCGCTACGGCCCAGAACAGTTACAAGAAGCCTTTACCGCAGCCTTAGAAGCTGGGATTACCTTCTTTGATACTGCCGAAATCTACGGAATGGGAAAGAGCGAGGAATTTTTAGGGCAATTTCTGCAACAGACACAACAACCTGTACAAATCGCCACAAAATTTGGCCCCGTACCGTGGCGATTTACAGCCCAATCTGTCTCTGATGCTTTAACAGCGAGCCTCAAACGGCTACAACTTGAGCGGATTGCACTATACCAAGTGCATTGGCCTTTTGCCTTCTTTTTAAGCCAAGAAACTTTGATGAATGCCCTAGCAGATGAAGTGAAGCGGGGCAGAATTGCGGCAGTCGGTGTAAGTAATTACTCAGCAGAGCAAATGCGAGACGCGCATCAAATATTGGCAGCCCGTGGAGTGCCTTTGGCTGTAAACCAAGTCCGTTATTCTTTACTCAGTCGCCAAATTGAAAGCAAAGGTGTTATCGCAACTGCCCGTGAGTTGGGTGTGACTATTTTGGCATATAGTCCTTTAGCACAGGGATTACTAACAGGTAAGTACAGTATTAATAATGCTGAAACCCCCACTGGTGCGAGAAAAATAGACCCGCAATTTAAGAAAGAAGGTCTGCAAAAAATTGCCCCAGTTATATCTTTGCTACGCAGCTTCGCGGAAAAATATGATCGCACCCCTGCTCAAGTTGCTCTCAACTGGTTAATTGCTCAGGGTAACGTTATTCCCATTGCTGGGGTGAAGACTGCCGAACAAGTACGGCAGAATGCTGGTGCTTTAGGCTGGAGATTGAGCGACGATGAAATTGGAGAGTTAGAACTAGTTAGTCGTCCTTGGCTATAGTAGTTTTGAACTACTCAAACACAGGAGGCCATATTTCTGACACTACTAGCTCCCAACCTGGTAGTAAGTCTGGTAGTGTCAGTTTGTCATTGCATCTTTAATTGATCTTCCTGCAAACTGGTAAAAAAAGTTACCAAAAAAGCCAAAAAGTCAAGAGCCAAAGTCAAAATCTTGACTCTTAACTCTCAACTTTCCAATTTTATATTTGGATTTTGGATTGAAGAAAAAATCTAAAATCGTTCGACTGACTTGTACTGAGCGTTGTCGAAGTAACGCTCACGACAAGTCTAAAATTCAAAATTGATTAACTTCTAACTGTTGACTAAGAAGCTGATTCTCTAGCTGTAGGTGAACCTATCTTTTTACTAGGGGATGCAGAAGACTCGTGCCCACTTGTCCGCAGTTTTGGCTTGGGAGAAGAATGTCTTTCTTCACCATTGTTACTATCTGATTTCCATGCAGAACGGGGGCGATCGCTGGAAGATTCACGACGCTTGCCCAATCTTGGTTTGGGAGCAGAAGATTCCTCTTGGGGAATTTCCACATCTGAACTCAACCAAGCGGGGCGAGTTTGATCGTAAGCGATTTGCAATGCGGCTGCGGCGATCGCTTGAGCATCGTATTCTTCAATTAGTTCGCTGACAATTGGCAAGAATGAAGCCAAACGCTCACCTGTCAAAGCTTCCCGCACCTGTTCTTGCAGTTTCAGAATGTGTTTTGCTTCAATCTGGGCGCGTGTGGGAATCGTCAACACTTGCCAACTTTGGCGGTTATGACGTTCAAATGTTTGCTGTTTGCGCCGCTCAAATGGTTGTACTAAAGAAATTGCTGTTCCTTCTTTACCAGCACGACCAGTACGACCAATACGGTGAACGTAGGTTTCTACGCTATCGGGTAAGTCGAAGTTGATTACATGGGAGAGTTGATCCACATCTAACCCTCGTGCTGCAATGTCAGTTGCTACTACCCAACGGACTTGACGGTTACGGAATCTAACTAATAACCGTTCCCGCGCCTGTTGTGACAAGTCACCGTGGTATTCATCTACACTGTGACCAGCGCCTTGTAACTGACTGGTGAGTTCGGCAGCTGTACGTCTGGTGCGGACAAAGATTAAAGCTGTTTCTGGATCTTCCATTTCCAGAATCGGCTGTAAAGCTTTAGCTTTTGTCCAGTGGCGGGGGATCAAGTAAGCTACTTGATTGATTTTGTTGGGAGCAGCTTTTGGCTGTTCAACGGTGACAGTTGCAGGCGATCGCAAGAACTTATTCACCAACATCCGAATCGATGGTGGCATTGTTGCCGAGAATAAAGCTGTTTGGCGATCTACGGGCGCTTGCGAGAGGATTTTTATCACATCGTCGATAAAGCCCATGCTCAACATTTCATCTGCTTCATCCAACACAAACCACTTCACTTGATCGAGCTTTAAACAGCCGCGATCGAGTAAATCGATCACCCGTCCTGGAGTACCCACAACCATGTGAACGCCACGTCTGAGTTGTAGCATCTGGCGGTCAATTGATTGACCACCATAGATTGCTAACACCCGCAATCCTTCATCGCCGATGAATTGCGCGATCGCATCGTGAACTTGCATTGCTAATTCACGAGTTGGTGTTAAAACTATGGCTTGCACGGCTTTTTGATTAATATCTAGCCGCTCTAAAATAGGCAGTGAAAATGCTGCGGTTTTGCCTGTTCCAGTTTGAGATTGACCTACTACATCACGACCACCCAGCAATTGGGGAATTGCTTGGACTTGAATGTTAGTTGGTTCGGTAAAACCGATTTTTTCTAGTTGTGCGACACGTTCTTGGGAAATGCCTAATTCTTGGAATGAAAGAGTCATTAATTCGTCCTAAATTTTATGTAAGGATTCTTGGATTAGCCATTTAGTCATTAGTCATTAGTCATTAGTCGTTAGTCATTAGTTATTAGTAAGCCAAGGGCGGTAGCGAAGCCTCAAGTCTTTGAGAGACTATGCCAAAGAGTCCGCGAACTTCAGGTAAACCCTCATGAAAACTGCCATTAATGCAGCGTTGACCTTAAAATAAGGGTAAATCTGTAAGGGTCATTTAACAAAGGACAAAAGACAAAAGACAAAGGACAATTTAGTTATTGACTACTTGACCATAGAGGTCGTATGTATCAGCGTGGTGAATCGCTATTGGCACGATGGTTCCTAACTTTGCCTGGCCTTTGACATACACCAGACCATCAACCTCTGGGGAAAATCTACCTGAACGACCTATTAATTCACCACTTTCAGGATTTTCTTGCTCAATCAGGACATCGACGATTTTGCCTACTTCCTGTTGATTTTTCTTTTGAGAAATCGGTTGCTGGAGTTCCATCAGTTGGTATCGGCGATCGTCCATCACTTCTTGGGCCAACTGATTTGGTAGCTTGTAAGCTGGGGTTCCTTCCTCAGAGGAAAAGGTGAAGACACCAACATGATCGAATTCATGCCGTTGAACGAACTCTAGTAGATGCTCAAAATGCTCTTGTGTTTCTCCTGGGAAACCAACAATAAATGTTGTCCGCAGTACGGCTGTTGGTAGCGCCGTTTTGATGCGATCTATAATCCCATCATTTACCCGCCCTTGCCAAGGACGGTTCATGGCGCGGAGAATATCTGGATGAGAATGCTGTAAGGGCAAATCCAGATAAGGCAAGACGTTTGGTGTTTCTTGAATCGCCGCGATCACATCTGGGGTCAGCCCCGTGGGATAAGCGTAATGCATTCTGATCCACGGTATATCTACTTTCCCCAAAGCGCGAAGTAATTCGGCTAATTTTGGCTTACCGTAAATATCCAAACCGTAATTAGTGGTGATTTGGGAAATTAGAATAATTTCCTTTACCCCTTGACTAACTAACTGCTCGGCTTCGGCGACTATAGATTCAATAGTACGCGATCGCTGGTTCCCTCGAAGATGAGGAATTATACAAAATGCACAACGATAATCACATCCTTCGGCAACCCGGAGGTAAGCTACGCCCTCGGTTGTAGTACGATAGCGCGGTGTAGTTTCGTCGGCAATGTAGGTTGGTTCGATACTAACCTGTTTAACCCGTTCGCCAAGTTCAACACGCTCAATTACATTAACAATTTTGTGATAATCGCCTGTACCCACAACGGCTACTGCTTCGGGCAATTCCTCCAAAAGTTGTTCTTGGAAGTGTTGCGCCATACAGCCAGTGATTACGATCTTTTTATTTGCCTCTGCCAGTTCTACCAAGGTTCTGACAGATTCTTGCCGGGCTGCTTCAATAAAACTACAAGTATTAACAATAACGTAATCTGCTAACTCTTCATTTGTATCTACACCGTAGCCTGCTTCTACGAGCATTCCCAGCATGTGTTCTGTATCAATTCGATTTTTCTCGCAGCCCAGGTGAGAAATGGCAATTGTTGGCTTGTCACCCATATTTTGAAAATATCTTCATTTTTTTTCTTCTTGTTGTCAAACATTCCGGCGCTAACTTCGCTTTTTTGCTATCAGCATCCTCATGAAAACACTACAGTGGCAAATTCCCACTGTTTTAACTGTCCGTGGACTCATAACCCTATCAATAAATAAAAATAGAGGTCATGTTATGATATTCCTATCAATCTGTTCCCCAGGGTAAATTGAAGTGTCTTTGGGTACTTTTGACACTTGTAATCTTTTTTAACAATTCGCCTATTGGTATTTTACATTACCATAGCGTGTGCGTTGTTAATCTACCCATCGGGAAGCCGCCCAAAGGGCTTGTTGTGAGAAGTCGCTACCCTCAGGGAAATCGACGAAAGCGACTACGCCTATAAAGCAGTAATGCTACCCTGGCGATTGGCAAGTCCTACGACTGTTCGCGGACAAGATGCCTAAACCACGGAAAGCTGCCTTGCGTCTAGTGAGTGGCAAACTCCTCTTGTAGCCAGGTTTTATCTTAACATATCTTATGGGAGGTTTCACGCCAATTTCCATCTGAGGAAGGAGGCAATAAACCGACTATCATAAAACACATTTGACTAGTTAATGAAAAGTCAAGAGTCAAGGGTCATATAATCAATAGTCAAAAAATTCTAGACTCTGGACTCCGCAAGGCGGATTAAAGACGTGGACTTATATCAATTATTTAAAACTCGCTCACCGATTATTGGCGTGGTTCACCTGCTACCACTGCCTACCTCACCCCGTTGGGGAGGTAGCCTAAAAGCGGTGATTGACCGAGCTGAACAAGAAGCCGCAGCACTTGCAAGCGGAGGGGTTGACGGTCTGATTGTGGAGAATTTTTTCGACGCGCCCTTTACCAAAAACCAAGTCGATCCCGTGGTTGTGAGTGCCATGACCATTGTGGTGCAACGGATACAAAACTTGGTGACTTTGCCTATAGGCTTAAATGTTTTGCGAAACGACGGCAAAAGTGCAATGGCGATCGCTAGCTGTGTGCAAGCGCAATTCATCCGCGTCAACGTTCTCACGGGAGTAATGGCAACCGATCAGGGATTAATTGAAGGAGAAGCCCATCACCTACTCCGCTATCGACGGGAGTTAGGCAGCGATGTTAAAATTCTGGCCGATGTTTTGGTGAAGCACGCCCGTCCTTTGAGTTCTCCAAATCTCACAGTCGCTGTGAAAGACACCATTGAAAGGGGTTTAGCAGACGGGGTGATTTTGTCAGGCTGGGCTACTGGTAGCCCCCCTAACTTAGAAGATTTGGAACTAGCTTGTGATGCAGCAGCTGGCACACCAGTGTTCATTGGTAGTGGGGCGAGTTGGGAAAATATTGATACATTGATGCAGGCAGCAGATGGTGTAATAGTTTCCAGTTCTCTGAAACGTCACGGACGTATTGAGCAACCAGTTGACCCAATTCGCGTCAGTCAATTTGTCGAAGCCGCGCGTCGCAGTTGGAACTCCAAAGGTGAAAGCAAATCAGCAGAACAAGTAAAGTTACATTCTTAGAAAGTAGGGAGTGGGGAGTAGGGGGAGCAAGCGAACAATTAATTATTATTTCCCATTCCCCATTCCCCATTCCCCATTCCCCATTCCCCAATATTTATGATTCGCCGTCGTTCTACTCCTTGGATTCATAAATGGTCACGTCCATTGATTGCCGCGATCGCTGGATGTGGTGCTTTGATCACAGGTTATCTCACCATAGAAAAGTTAACAGGAGGCAGTGCAGCTTGTGTAGCAGAGGTTGGTGCTAAGGGCTGTAATGATGTGCTTTCCAGTCCTTGGGCAACAGTTTTTGGTCAGCCATTAGCTTTGTTTGGGTTTTTGGCATACATAAGTATGGTGGTATTGGCTTTAGCTCCCTTGGTATTTAACTCAGGGGAAAACAATAGCCGCAAACAATTGGAAAATTTGACGTGGTGGCTGCTGCTGGTGGGTGCGATCGCTATGTCTGTCTTTAGCGGCTACTTAATGTATGTGTTGGCATCTCAAATTAAAGCTGTTTGTCCTTACTGTATTGGTTCAGCTTTGTTTTCTGTGAGTCTTTTGGTACTAACAATTATGGGTCGTACTTGGGAGGATATTGGACAAATCTTCTTTACCGCCCTAATTGTGGGTATGGTAACGCTGATTGGCACTTTAGGCGTTTATGCTGGCGTGAATAAATCAGATGTTACATCTGGAACTCCAGGACAACCAGTTAAAATTACCTTTAATTCCAAAGGAGACCCTAACCCAGCGTTTGGTTGGGAAGTTACCACTACTTCTGGAGAGGCAGAAATAGCCTTAGCAAGCCATCTAGCAAAGGTAGGCGCAAAGGAATACAGCGCTTATTGGTGTCCTCACTGCCATGAACAAAAGCAGCTTTTTGGTAAAGAAGCCGAGGAAATAATTAACAAAGATGTTAAGGTAGAGTGCGCTCCCGATGGGCTCAAAGCTCAAACAGAACTGTGTAAAGCCGCAAAAATTGAAGGCTTCCCCACTTGGATCATCAATGGTCAAAGTTATAGCGGAGTCCAAAACTTAAATGAACTAGCAAAAGTTTCTGGTTACACAGGGCCTCGTAACTTTAAGTATTTCAAGTAATTGTCTTCAAGAAGGCTATATCAAGCTAGTGGTAAGGTGTAGCTCACATCCCATAAGAATGAATAGTGCTGAGTTAAAAGACTGCCACGCCACTTGTTTTACTTGAGATTTACCTACGTGGAGTTTCCAGTCATTACAGAATGCTTTTTGTTACTCAGAATAGAATAAACGCCCCGCTATAGCGCCGAGTAATAGTCAACTGGATGAATACAGCAAAGTCTGTTTCCAGTTGGCTGTTTTGTTTTTGGTAATAGATAATAGGTCTTGTCCAATAGCCAATTACCAGTTTTCCTGCGGCTTTTATCTGAAAATATTTGAAAGTTTAAGGAAATTAATCAAGTATATTTACTTTAATTTGATGTATACTTTAATTTTTTTACAGCACTTGGGGGCTACTTGGGATGTAATTATGTCGGCACCAAACCTAAAGGTGTGTCTGTTAGAAGTTAAAAAATACCACAATAGTCAGTAAAATACTTAATTTATTACAAATGTACGACTTGAATTGAATAAGCTTTGCCAGACAAGCATTTAGGCATTAAATTCACTGAAACTCCCTTTCAACAGATTTATTAATCTGTGCTGATAGCCACAAAACGCCCAGTTGCCGTTTGGTCAGAAAATCAGCCTCAATATATGTTATTACATTCACAAATGCCAGGATCTCTTGAAGAAACTTGCTGAGTTGAAAAAACTCTTAGAAACTCTATTTAGCTCTCCTTTAAAATATGTTAGTCCGATAATTAATAGCTATAGGAAATAGAGAATATTTCCCCCTACTAGGTAATGGGAATGAATCAGCAGCTAGACAAGCGTTTTGTAAAGTTAATCTTTAGACTAAAACAGTCGCTTAGTCGAGAACACAGAGAATTGATTACTGCCGTCAGCGTTGCAGTCTGCGTCGTGCTGTTGCACTCCATTGGATTATTGCAATCTTTGGAGTTTGCAGCTTTGGATCAATTGTTTCGCTTACGTCCAAATGAACCGCCGGAAGAGCGTATTACAATCGTAGTGATTGATGAAGCCTATTT
The DNA here is from genome assembly GCF_015206895.1 of Nostoc sp. LEGE 12450. GTDB lineage: Bacteria > Cyanobacteriota > Cyanobacteriia > Cyanobacteriales > Nostocaceae > Nostoc. The sequence continues at coordinate 43,144 of NZ_JADEXU010000052.1, forward strand.
GAACGAAATACGTTCGTGGCCGATTTCAGATGCGAAGATTGCACTGTTGTTACAAAAATTAAATGTCCACAAACCCCGTGCTATTGGCTTAGACCTCTACAGAAATTTGCCAGTAGAGCCTGGTAATCAAGAACTGCGTAATACTTATAAGTCAATGCCCAATTTAATTGGTATTGAATTACTAGCAAATGACAAAAACAAAAACGTTAGTGTTTTGCCTCCACTGGGACTAAATCAGGATCAAGTGGGCTTTAATAACGTGCTGTACGATCTTGATGGTAAAGTACGTCGCAGTTTGTTGTATTGGCACGTTGATGAGCAGTTACACGAAAGTTTTGCCCTCAAGTTGGCTTTATTGTATTTAAAGCCAAAGGGAATTACCCCCACCAAAGCAAAAAATAACCCTAAGTATTTGCAATTGGGTAAGGCAGCATTTACTCGTTTTGAGGCTAATGATGGTGCTTATGTGGGAGCCGATGATAGAGGATACCAAATTTTGGCTAATTTCCCCAAACCTAAATGTCAAAGTTCATCTAGAGAAATTTGTAATTTTCGTCAGGTATCGATAAAAGATGTACTGGCAGATAAAGTCCAAGAAAACTTAATCAAAGATCGGATTATACTGATTGGTTCTACTGCACCTAGTCTTCAGGATTTTGTATTTATTCCCTACTCCAGCAGTCTAATGGGTACGGCAAAGCCCGTACCTGGGATTCAACTGCAAGCTTATTTTATTAGTGAGTTAATATCTGCTGCTCTTGATGGACGACCATTATTAAAATTCTGGTCTGACTTGATGGAATACTTGTGGATTTTTATCTGGTCTTATCTGGGAGCCGTGACGACATGGCGGATACGACACGCTACTAGAAGTCTGCTTTGTATCCTAGTTTGTTGCTTTGTATTGACCCTGACTACATACTTTGCTTTTTTATACGGTTTGTGGATACCGCTCCTTCCCTCATTGTTTAGCTTTGGCAGTTCAGCTATTTGGATGATCAGTCATATTGCCCATATCCAGGAAGAGTGGAAACGTTCTAGAGAATTTTTGCATCACGTAATCAACACGATTCCCGATCCAATTTTTGTGAAAAATGAACAACACCAGTGGATTGTTTTAAATGAAGCTTATTGTCGATTTATCGGTTATCCAAATAAGTTTTTAATTGAGAAGTCAGACTATGACTTTTTCCCTAAACATGAAGCTGATGTGTTTCGACAACAGGATGATCTTGTGTTCCGAACTGAAAAGCCCCAGGAACATGAGGAAGAGTTTACCAATGCACATGGACAGACTCATCAAATTGCCACTAAGCGATCGCTCCACAAAGACGCAGCTGGCAATTTCTTTTTAGTTGGGGTCATCCGAGATATTACTCAGCGCAAGCTGATGGAGGAACAACTTAAGCGTACTGCTGCTGAACTATTTCAGTCTAACAATGAATTAAAACTCAAAGAAGATCACTTGCGTTATTTGGCGTATCACGACCCCCTGACCGGTTTATCCAATCGCAAATTTTTTGCCGAACAACTTTACGAGTCATTACATTGGGCGCAACACAATAACCTGTTATTGGGACTGCTGTTTATTGATTTAGATGGCTTTAAGCAAGTTAATGATACTCTGGGGCACGAGACTGGCGATCGCTTGCTAATGACTATCGCGGGAAGACTCAGCAACTCTTTACGCGCTAGCGATACAGTTTCTCGTTTGGGTGGCGATGAATTTACTATAATTTTGCGGGCAATTCCTAACGTCCAGATAGCTGCTAAAGTCGCCGAAAAAATCCTAAGCAGTATTACCAAGCCAATTGTTTTGGATGGCTATGCAATCCGAATCTCTGCCAGTATTGGCATAAGTGTCTACCCATACAATAGCCAAGACAGTGAAAATTTAATCAAACAAGCAGATGCAGCAATGTATCGTGCCAAGCACCTGGGTAAAAATCGCTACGAGTTTGCTTAATTAGTTAAGAGCCAAGTCTCCAGATTTTTCTACCTGAAGTAAAAAATTTTACTGCCAATTAAGAGTATGGATTTTAAATATGTCCAAGGTACTATCTTGTAAAAGCATTTCCTATATCCCTAGAGGTAGTTTTTTAGTCAAGATGGAGACTTTGCAAGGCTTTTTGACCTGATGACTAAAACTAAGAAGATAGGTGAAAAAGGAATTAATCATCAGAATTAATTATAAAAATAATTTTTTTACATTTTTATGTAATTATTTTTACTTACAAAAATATACTTATCCTGTATAGGGTTATTACGGAGCCTATAGTTTAATAGTTTTTGAAATCCTTATAATATAACAATTGCATTATTTTAACTTTATATATCTTTACTAAAACAAAAACAGAACTATACAAGAAAATAAGTATTTTTTTATATCTTTTGAAATCTTGATTCGGCAAACGTAGTGTTAATACTTAAAAGTATTAAGATATTATTAATAAATAATGAATTAAGCAAAACGCTTATAGCAATCCATCAACATATCTAACTTTAGACTGATGTAAAAATGACTAATTAAGAATATTACTTAAGTATAGAAACTATTTAATACCAGCAAATTAAGATTGTTGTACAAGTAGACACCACAATTACTTGTAAAGTATTGGGAATAATTTAATAAAGTTCAAATATTTTTTTCAAAAACATCAGTAAATATGCGTTAGTCAATAAAAATACGCTTGAAATGAAAAATTAGTAAATTTACTGGAACCAATGAAAACCAACTTCCGATTTACAAAGATTATGATATTATGTATAAGCGCTTACATAGTATTACCGAAATTTGCTGCTTGCACGAGTCTATTCGGTACAGCAAGTGCTAATACTGTTGTTACTACTAGCAGCAATACTTTAATCGCCCGTCAAGTTAATTCTCCAAATTTAAAAGACACATATATCCCACCAAATTATGGTGGTCCTGACAGTCAGCATGGTAGCGGCACTCGCTGATGGGCATTTTTGATTTGAGTTTGTGGTAAAGCAGCGCTATAAAGCGGCTTATGTCTTAGACACCACATCTGTTTCTTGGAAATATCTAAAAAAATTGGCTGAAGTTTCCGCCGACAGGGCTAGCGAGTCTTATTCCTTTGGGAGATAGCAAGGTAGTTTATTAAAAATATTCTAGAAGAGGGCTGTCACTAACCCCGCTCATAATTACATAGACGAGGAATGCGGGACAGAAGAATGTTCAAGATAATATTGGACATTTCCACCAATGATTTCTTTGGACAAGTGTGTGAACTTGCCAATTGGGGTCTGGTTGAGGATAGTCTAAACGGTAGTGTCCACCTCGGCTCTCGGTTCTAAAAGCAGCACTTTTGAGAATTAAATCAGCCACATCTAATAAATTGCGGGTTTCTGCCCAAAGTCGCAATTGTCGTTCAACATCTGGGAACTCAAAATTAGCTGATTCTGTTGGGTGTAAAGCAAGCAAGAATTGACTTAAAGGCAAAGCAGCGAAATCTTGCTGCCAAGATTCAACAGTGGCGATCGCAGTTTCCAACTTTGATTGCTCCCGACAAATACCAGCACTTTCCCACACTAAACGTGGTAACTTCTCTCTGAGTGCTTCTAGTTGTGCTTGCTGGCTGTGCCACTCACTTGCATCAACACTAAATTTCCGTGATGGCAACACTGGTATTTGTGACGGCAACCCAATATTTTCCAACTCTATTTGGCTCATCTGGGCCCCAAAGACAATACATTCCAACAGGGAATTACTGGCAAGGCGATTTGCCCCATGCACCCCGGTACTAGCAGTTTCACCCACCGCGTACAAACTCTTAATATTCGTGCGATTCATCAGATCCGCGACAATCCCACCCATCCAATAATGGGCAGCAGGCGCTACAGGAATTGGTTCATGGAAAACATCAACTCCCCAATGCTGGCAAACTTTGATGATGTTGGGAAAGCGGTGACGAATCTTGTCGGCAGGGATGGGGCGCATATCCAACCACACATGGGCAGTGGCCAAATCAACGGCAGTACGTTGTAAATGGCTGAAAATTGCTCTACTAACCACATCTCTGGGTGCGAGTTCACCCGCAGGGTGGTAGTCAAAGGCAAAACGCCGCCCTTCATTATCAACAAGGTGTGCCCCCTCGCCGCGTACAGCTTCGCTAATCAGAAAGCGGTCGGCACCAGGTTTAGTCAGGGCGGTGGGGTGAAATTGCACAAATTCCAAATCGCGGAGGATAGCCCCAGCCCGATATGCGATCGCTACTCCATCACCAGTACTCACAGCCGGGTTAGTAGTTTGGGCAAATACCTGACCGCCGCCACCTGTTGCCAAGATCACAGCACCAGCTTTAATCCATGTGATTTTACCTTGATAAAACAAGCTTATTCCCTGACAGCGATTGCTTTCAGGTTCAATCCACAAACTCAAAGCCAAAGCTTGCTGAATGACTTGAATATTCGGGCGACGTAATACTTGGGCGGTGAGAGTGGTTGTAACTTCCCTGCCTGTGGTGTCCGCAGCGTGGAGAACACGGTTGCGAGAATGGGCAGCTTCTAAAGTTAAAGCCAAGGCTTGACCATGACGGTCAAAAGCAACCCCCAAGTCAACTAGGGATTGAATGCATTTAGGGGCAAGTTGGGCGAGAAATTCTACAGCGGTGCGATCGCACAAACCTGCACCTGCCCGGATGGTATCCTCAATGTGCAACGTAGGAGAATCTTCTGGGGAAACGGCTGCGGCAATACCACCTTGTGCCCAATCACTAGCGGACAAAGCAACAGTTTCTTTGGTAATCAAACCGACTCGCAAGGACTCTGGTAGACACAGCGCTGTGTATAGTCCAGCAGCACCAGCACCGACTACTAAAACATCAAATTGGCTAGGAATATCTATCTGAGGCAAGGTAATGGG
>NZ_JADEXU010000346.1 GCF_015206895.1 Nostoc sp. LEGE 12450
AGAATCACATAAGCTGCTTCACCAAATCTTGAAGATATAAGTTTTTGTCAAAGCTTATACATTGCCAAAGAAACATTATATTAACTTTATTATTTGTCTGAATATATTTTGTTTGCTGATTAAAATTTATGAAAACGCATTTTTTTGTTGTTCCATAAATCATTCTGTGGTAATGACTTTTGCTAAAATTACATAAGTAAATTTTATCAATAGAAGCTGACGACACCCTTACGTAAGCAAAAATCAAGTTCATGCAAGCTTTATATAAGGGATTTACAAGAAATAAATTTAGGACTTATGCATCAAGCTATGAAATATAAGGGCAATTCATGAATTGCCCCTACTAATGGGATAGACCATTAGTTTTGAGATAATTGTTGAAGAAGGTAGGAGGCAGAGGGCAGAGGGCAGAAAGAACTTTTTCGTTGGGGAGGTACAGACTCCTTTGTTAATCGGCGGTGCTGATACCCGCCCCCACCTAGCTCACTCGTCGGCAAACCGCTATATGATGATTATGTATTAAATTAAACATGAAACACCTTGGTGCAATTCTCTGGCTAACTGGGTTAAGTGGTGCTGGCAAAACAACGATTGCTCACAATCTAGACCAAAAACTGCAAACGCGAAGTTACCCAACAGAAATTCTAGATGGTGATATAGTTCAGATATAAATATGCGTCGGATTGGCTTTGTGGCTAACTTACTTAGTCGTAATGGCATAATTGCGATCATTGCCGCCATCAGTCCCTATCGTCAAGTTCGAGAGGAACTCAAAAAAACTTCTACCAACTTTATCGAAATTTACGTTTATGCTCCTATAGCCGTTTGTGAATCCCGTGATGTTAAAGGACTTTACGCATTAGCTAGAGCCGGACAAATTCAACATTTTACTGGGATCTCCGACCCCTACGAAGAACCAATAAATCCAGAGATTATCTGTCAAACCGATCGATTTACTATTGAACAATGTGTTAACCAAGTGCTTCACTATTTATAAACTCAAGGTTTGATTATCCTGAGCGGTCAGCTACTTAAAAGTGACGGACTTTTGGTCAATGTTGAGATTTAGAGAAGAATGAAATGACATGACATCATTGTGTGATCGCACGACTTGACCATTTTCAAGTTGTCGACGGGTACACAATCTTTGCTACTCTTGCCACTTCACAAGCACCCTTTCCACCGCAACCAACCCCCACTGCGGAAACTTCGCCAGCAGCTTCTTGATCACAATCTGCAAAGCCGGGTCATCATTCCAGCATTCCTGCAAAAAGTCAAACCCCGGATTCTGCCCCGAATTTTCCGCTAGTTTGAGTTTCTGCATACGTTCTGGTCGCATATTTGACCGCACAACAATCGCCTCATGCGACCATTTTTCAGGCTGTGGCACGGACACGGCGGAACTTTCACCCTCATAAACTGTTTTGACTTCTCCGCCTGAAACTGAATTTTCAACCAACAACGAGGCGAGATTACCTGCTTCTACTTGCCCCTGAGTTTGATTAGCGATCGCAGAATTTAAAGATTTCTCATTTTGTGCAACGGGCGCGGCGGAACAAGTACCTTCATGAGAGACTACCGCCTCAACACCACAATTCTGGTTTTCAGCCAGTAACGAAGCGGGATTACTCTGTGCAGCATCCACAAGCGCCAGCGATGTACAGTCTATTGCCACAGGCAATCCTTCAATTTCTGACGCGCTTTCGATACGTGAAGGCGACGCGCCCCTCAAGGGTGCATGAGCCGTTTCTTCAACACGCGGATTTTCGGTTGGCGTGTCAGAACCAACTACCATACCAACAACCTTAGTTGGTTGTTGGTAGGTCGTTAACGGGTAGTTAAAAACGTTGTTAGGGTTTTGAAACCCTTGCAATTGTTCACTTTTTTGACCATTCTTTTGGAATGATTCCAAATCAGGCTGGATTTGTTCCACTTTGGAGTGGTTTTGATTCGCTTCGGGCTGGTTTATTTCCTTCCCGGCGTGGACGGCTTTCTCATCACAAGAATTGGTTTCTTCAGACATGGACGATTCCCAATAAAAACGATTGTAATAACCGTGAAGATTACGGACACGGTAGCTAATCAACCCAGGTCTACCGGAGGGCAAGCGACCAAACACTTCCTCAAACTGGAATAGTCCTTGAGCAGTCAACGCCGCCCCTGCTTTTTGCAGAGATTTGTAGGTGAGGTTAGTATCGAGTTTATGGGCAGAACCACCATAATTGTTCAGCCGCCACGCTATCTAACCAAAGCTGTTGGACTGACGGAGGTTGCTGACGAACCCAGTTGATATCCTCAATTGATACTTTGCAGTGGGGTCTAATCGATTTATCTTCTGAAGCTTGTTTGCGATCGCTTCGCTGTTTGCTACCACCGTTGATTGCTTTTAACGCTGTTTTCCTCCTAAATTTTTCCATGACAATGTGAGCAGCATGGTTGCAATGCCGCGTTTAAGTTTTTTGGCTATTCTCTTAGCGAGTCTTTATCTACTGGTTTTCGCCCTGCCAAAACCGCAACTCATCTCGAAAATACCTGTCAGTTTTCTTGGACTGGTTTCGCCAGTGATCCCAAGCAACCACCAATTCCTCGCCCAAATCCTCTACAACTTCACCTCTCTCGACATACAAAGTATGGTATCAGCGTGGGCAACGATAGAGCCGATGCCAATAGTGCGCGGTTGAAGGGATGCGTTCTGGAGTGCGGTAATAAAATCAGTCTTTTGGGTTGTTAATTCTGCTAGATAATCTGATTTAATCACCTCGTATTCTTGCGCCACTGCCCAAAACTCCTGCCACGTACACCCAGGTTTTGCAAGTACCTGCCGAATATCACTAACCGCCTGGGGCAACATTTCCAATTGCTCGGCTCGATATGCGATCGCAATTGATGTTAACGTGAGTTCGACGGATAGAAAAGCTCAAAAAGCTCACTAGATATGAATTTGCTTAACTGGATAGACGAAGTGCGATCGCTACGATTGATTGAGAATCAGCAAAAAAGTCACAAAAAAATGCCGAG
>NZ_JADEXU010000347.1 GCF_015206895.1 Nostoc sp. LEGE 12450
AAGTTTGGTCTTGCTCATGCGTCAGAAATACCCTTAAACGTGCCCCCATACACAAATCACTTTGTAGATGCATTTTCAGTATTTATATATCTTAACATACCGGATTTTTTTGATGCCTACCTACTTATAGGAATTAGAAATCGCGCGATCGCACCTCCTGGCGTAATTGGATATTCTTTGAAAATAACCCTTAAATCGGCGTGGAGACGATATAGCCAAATCATAAAAACAATGATTGAAATTAAACTAAAAAGTAATGTCACTATTGATAGCAGTGCATCTAGAGAAGCAAGTAGCTGATAAAGTGGCTTTGCTATTACTTGCAACAAAGACAATAGCGTAGAAGTAACACCAAATCCTAGCAGCACCCAAAGTAACCGCACCAACAATCTACCGATACCCGCAGACTTCAATGAAATAACAGCATTGAAATTATTCATCTGATTTTTCCAAGGTATAGTCGGCTATATCTTAGTATTGTTGGTTATATTGAAAACTCAGTAAAATTCCTTAAACATTAAAATAGCTCTTATGGTTCAAAAACTGGTGCAACTTCAATATCCTCTGGTAAAGGGAAAGAATTTACAATATTTGCGATCGCACTAATTCTCTCAAAATTTGCCACTACCCCATCCCGAGACTCATCTCTTAGCTGCAAATCCAACAACAACGCCATAAGATCAACATACTCTCCCACATCAAACCCTTCTCTTCTCATCTCTCTTCCTTTGCGCTCTTTGCGTCCTTTGCGGTAGCCTGCGGCAAGCCGAAACGTCTACGTTATTCTAAAACTTATAACTTCTTATCACAACTGAAATGCGATTAATTTTATACAGTAAACCCGGCTGTCATTTATGTGAAGGCTTGCAAGAAAAGCTAGAAAAAATCCAAAATCTCAGTTTCGAATTGGAAATTAGGGATATTACGACTCGTGACGATTGGTTCAGTGCGTATGAGTATGAAGTGCCAGTACTTTATTTATCGAACCACAGAGGCGCAGAGGACGCAGAGGAAAAACCATTGCCGCGTCCTTCTCCTCGTGCTAGTGTGCAACAGTTGGAGCAAATGTTGCGTAAGTATTTAGCTAATTAGAAAAAAATAATGCAGAATAAGCGCAAGATTAAGAATGTGACGAGGTTCACAACATGAAATTGCGGGAATTACTAACAGCGGTAGACAGTGTTGAACAATTGGCTAGCCATCCGACCTTGGAGGATGTGGAAGTTAGGGGTTTGAAGACCAATTCCCATGCTTGTGGTGTGGGAGATTTGTTTATTGGGATGCCAGGAACGCGGGTTGATGGTGGGGAATTTTGGCAAAGTGCGATCGCATCGGGGGCTGTAGCTGCGATCGTTTCTCCCGAAGCTGCACAAAAAAATCCCCCCACAAATGAGGCTGTGGTCATCAGTGCAAGTAATATAACTCAAGCTTGTGCCCAGATAGCTAGTGCTTTTTATGGTTATCCAGGGCAAAAACTCAAGCTGGTAGGCGTGACTGGTACCAATGGCAAAACTACAACTACCCATATTATTGAATTTCTCCTGATCAAAGCTAATCTCGCCACAGCTTTGATGGGAACTCTCTACACTCGTTGGGCAGGTTTTGAGCAAACTGCTGCCCACACTACGCCCTTTGCAGTCGAACTGCAACAGCAGCTAGCAGAGGCTGTAAATGCTGGTAGTGAGTTCGGGGTGATGGAAGTAAGTTCTCACGCTTTGGCTCAAGGTAGAGTGTTGGGCTGTCAATTTGAGGTGGCGGTATTTAGTAATCTTACTCAAGACCATCTCGACTATCACCGCGATATGGAAGATTACTTTGCCGCTAAAGCGTTGTTGTTTAGCCCTGATTATCTCAAGGGACGGGCAATAATTAATGCTGATGACTCCTACGGAAAGCGGTTAATTGCCTCCTTAGATTCCGAACGGGTTTGGAGTTACAGTGTCAACGACAATAGCGCTGATTTATGGATGAGTGATTTAAGTTACGAGCCGAATGGTGTCAGTGGGACATTACATACACCAAAAGGTGACGTAGCTTTTCGATCGCCACTAGTCGGACAATATAATTTAGAAAATCTTCTAGCAGCCGTAGGAGCAGCTTTACACTTAGGGCTAGATTTGCAGTTAGTGGCATCTGTAATACCTGAGTTTCCCGGTGTTCCTGGACGAATGGAACGGGTACAGATTAATTCTGACCAGGATATTAGCGTGATTGTGGATTATGCCCACACACCCGATAGCTTGGAAAACTTGTTGAAAGCTGCACGTCCATTTATACCTGGGAAGGTAATTTGCGTGTTTGGTTGTGGCGGTGATCGCGATCGCACCAAGCGCCCAATTATGGGTAGAATTGCTGCTGAATTAGCTGATGTGGCAGTGGTGACATCAGATAATCCCCGCACAGAAAACCCAGAACGGATTTTAGAAGACGTTTTGGCGGGAATTGCCCAAACAGTAAAACCAATGGTAATTTGCGATCGGGCTACTGCAATTCGTACTGCTATTTTACAAGCACAACCAGGTGATGGAGTGCTGCTTGCTGGTAAAGGTCACGAAGACTACCAAATTCTCGGCACCGAAAAAATCCATTTTGATGACCGAGAACACGCACGCGACGCTTTACAGCAAAGATTTAATAGCCAAGCTTAATTTATCAAGGAAGGCAGGAGGCAGGAGGCAGAAGGCAGAGGGCAGGAGGCAGGAGGAAAACTCCCCGACGCTCGATGACTCGCTACCGCTTCGCTATCTGCCTCTTGCCGCGACCATAGGGTCTTGGGTTTAAGACAAGAATTCCAAATTGAAAATTTGGTGAGCCAGCCCGGTCTTGTTGTTTCAACAAAGAGGGACTGGCGAACCGGAAGGGTGGCTCTTTTTCAGGAGGGGTTTGAATCCCAACTGAGGTAAAACCTTCTGCCTTCTGCCTCCTGCCTCCTGCCTTCCTTGATAAATTAAGCTTGGCTATTAAATCTTTGCTGTAAAGCGTCGCGTGCGTGTTCTCGGTCATCAAAATGGATTGTT
>NZ_JADEXU010000053.1 GCF_015206895.1 Nostoc sp. LEGE 12450
TTGTCCAACTCACCAACCTGCAAACCCTCAACCTGGGCAGTAATCAACTGAGCAGTCTGCCACCGGAAATTGTCCAACTCACCAACCTGCAAACCCTCAACCTGGGCAGTAATCAACTGAGCAGTCTGCCACCGGAAATTGTCCAACTCACCAACCTGCAAACCCTCAACCTGGGCAGTAATCAACTGAGCAGTCTGCCACCGGAAATTGTCCAACTCACCAACCTGCAAACCCTCAACCTGGGCAGTAATCAACTGAGCAGTCTGCCACCGGAAATTGTCCAACTCACCAACCTGCAAACCCTCAACCTGGGCAGTAATCAACTGAGCAGTCTGCCACCGGAAATTGTCCAACTCACCAACCTGCAAACCCTCAACCTGGGCAGTAATCAACTGAGCAGTCTGCCACCGGAAATTGGCCAACTCACCAACCTGCAAACCCTCCACCTGGGCAGTAATCAACTGAGCAGTCTGCCACCGGAAATTGTCCAACTCACCAACCTGCAAACCCTCAACCTGGGCAGTAATCAACTGAGCAGTCTACCACCGGAAATCGTCCAACTCACCAACCTGCAAACCCTCAACCTGGGCAGTAATCAACTGAGCAGTCTACCACCGGAAATTGTCCAACTCACCAACCTGCAATCCCTCAACCTCCGCAGTAATCAACTGAGCAGTCTGCCAAGGGAAATCAGGCAACTGTCAAACCTGAAAAAGCTGGATCTTCGTAGAAATCCAGTCCCCATTCCACCAGAGATTTTGGGGACGAAGGTTGACTACCTAGATCCGGGTGATGTGAATGAAATTCTCGATTTTTATTTTCGGGTACAAGATCCAGCTGAAACCGAACCTTTCTACGAAGCAAAATTCTTGATTGTTGGCGAAGGAGAAGCCGGTAAAACCTCTTTAGCCAAGAAAATCAAAGACGAAACCTATAAACTCCAGCCAAAAGAAAAATCAACCGAAGGTATTGAGGTGATCCGGTGGCACTTTACACTACTCAATGGCAAAGATTTTCGCGTCAATATCTGGGATTTTGGCGGTCAGGAAATCTACCACCAAACCCATCAGTTTTTCCTTAGCAAACGTTCTCTCTATGCTTTAGTTGCCGACACTCGCAAAGAAAACACTGATTTTTACTGGTGGCTGAAGGTTGTCGAACTCTTGAGCGACAAGAGTCCAGTTATCATCATCAAAAACGAAAAACAAGACCGTCAGTGCGAAGTCAATGAAGGCCAGTTACGAGGAGAATTCAGCAATCTGGAGAAAATACTGGCAACCAATTTAGATACTAATCGCGGTTTAGCCCAGATTAAAGATGCGATTCAGCGATACATCAGTGATCTTGACCACGTTAGTACACCTCTACCAAAACTCTGGGTAAGAGTCAGAAACGCCCTAGAGAACAATTCCCGAAATTACATCAGCGCTGAAGAGTACTTTAACCTTTGCCGAGTCAATAATTTAACTGACCGTAAAGATATGCTGCGCTTGAGTAGCTATTTACACGACCTCGGCGTTTGCCTGCATTTTCAAGACGATTCTACACTCAAACACTACGTCATTCTCAAACCGGAATGGGCGACAACTGCCGTTTACAAAGTTTTGGATAATCAAGCTGTCAAGGAAAAGCTAGGTTGTTTTACCAAAGACGAGCTCAAAAATATTTGGCAAGGCGGCGAATATGCAGATATGCGAGATGAACTCCTGCAATTAATGATGCAGTTCAAGCTTTGCTATGAAATTCGCGATCTTCGTGACAATTATATTGCGCCTCAATTGCTTTCCATTGAAAAAGCTGATTATACCTGGGGCGATCGCAATAACCTGATCCTGCGCTACACCTATGATTTCATGCCAAAAGGCATTCTTACCCGCTTTATTGTCGAAATGCACGCCTATATTGAACAGCAAACCCTCGTTTGGAAAAGCGGTGTTGTTCTCAATAAAAACCAAACCCGTGCCGAAGTCATTGAACAATATAATAAACGAGAAATTAAAATCCGCGTAGCAGGAAACCGCAAGAAAGAACTGTTAGCAGTTATCACTCATGAACTAGATAAAATCCATACTTCTTACGAAAACCTAAAATATCAAACACTTGTTCCCTGCAACTGTGAAAGCTGTAAGGATAGTCAAACGCCTCATTTTTACCGTCGAGACGTGTTGTATAAATTCCGGGACAATAATCGCTACCAAATCCAGTGCCAGGATAGCGGTGATATGGTAGATGTCCGCAGACTGATTGACGATGTTTTAGCAACTCTACCAAATTTAGAAATACCCATGTCTGAACCCGTAACCAGAAATCAAGTTTTCGTTAGTTATAGTCATCAAGATCAGGAGTGGCTTACCAAACTCCAAAAACACCTCAAACCAATGATTCGTAATCAAAAACTGCTGGTGTGGGACGATACTAAGATTCAACCTGGTGCTAAGTGGCGCGAAGAAATTGAAAATGCTTTAGCAGCAGCAAAAGTAGCAGTATTGTTGGTTAGCTCAGATTTTTTAGCATCAGATTTTATTGCTAATGATGAGTTACCCACATTGTTGGCTGCGGCTGAAGCCAAAGGACTCACGATTATTTGGATACCTTTGAGTTCTAGCGGCTATGAGGAAACAGAAATTAAAAACTATCAGTCAGCACACCCTCCCAATCAACCTTTAGACAGACTGGACTCAGGACAACAGAATGAAGCTTGGGTGGTTATTTGTAAAAAGATTAAAGCAGCATTTCTTGGGTAGAAAAGAGGCTCAGATTTTCTTGTTGTGGTAATGCAATACGTTTGGGTTAATACTAGCCTTGGCGACTAGAAGTTGCGGCTATACAGACAAAACCCACCACCGTGGGTTAAGAGTATTTTTTTAATTGGAAGTACCTAAAGTTTTGTTCTTTTGCCAAAAGTGGTATATTGGCACTTGATCCGACCGAGTACAAACTTATGTATAAGCCCGCAGACCAGAGAAGTCGAGGTGTTGTACTCACTACTATAGGACAGGAAGGGAGAGTGGGCTTATGAACAAAAATATTGGTCAAAATGGTGTTTTTCTCCTGTTTAAAGGTGTACCTCTACGTCGCATTCTCGTAGCGTTGTTTGTGCTGCAAATCTTGCTAGCTGTGGGATTGACTGCATATTTATCAATCCGCAATGGGCAAAAGGCAGTCAATGAGGTAGCTAGCGAATTGCGTTATGAAGTCGCTAATCGAGTAGAGCAAAATTTACAGGCTTATCTTTCAACCCCGCGTCAAGTACTGCGCGGTAATCAAAATGTCATTGACATCGGGTTGCTGAAGATGGAAAATCTGGCAACTTGGGAGTCATACTTAATCAAGCAGTTAGAGATTTTTCCTGATGCTGTCGCTTTAACGGCAAGCAATGAACAGCAAGAACACTTAGCGGTGGAAAAGCTCAACGATCGCCAATATTTACTCAGAAAAGCTGATAAGTCAACTGGTTACGACCTCTACACCTACAAAATTGACTCTCTTGGTCAACGTACTCAGCTACCAGAGGTAATCAAAAACTATGATGCGCGATCGCGTCCTAACTATCAAGCAGCAGTTACCGCTAAAAAATTCAGCTTTAGTCAGATTTTTACACCCATCACCGAACCAACGCTGCTAATTAGTGCTTCTCAACCTATATATAACTCCCAAGGTGAGTTACTCGGTGTCAACAGCACTCTAACTCATGTATCACAAATTGGGGATTTGCTGCAAAATATTAAAGTTGGCAAGTCTGGGCAAGTTTTCATTATCGAGCGATCGGGGCTATTAGTCGCAAGTTCCACAACGGAAGAACCATTCCGCCTACAAAATGGTAAACCGATTAGGTTGGCAGCTTCCCAAAGTGGGAATGCTTTTACTCAAGCAAGCGCTAAATATTTAGAAACTAAATTTAGTAATTTTGACCAAATTAAGAGTTTACAGCAACTAGATTTCTCTTTTGATGGCAAACGACAATTTTTAGAAATTAGACCGTTACAAGGCGAACCAAATGCCAATTGGTTAATAGTGGTAGCTGTCCCAGAAGCAGATTTTATGGGGCAAATTGAACGCAACACTCAAACTACAATTTTTCTTTGTCTGGGAGCATTGGGATTAGCTACTTTACTGGGAATTATCACCGCCCGTTGGATAACTCAGCCAATTTTGTACTTCAGTACGGCGACAAAAGATTTAACCGATTTCACCAAAGGAGAATCGGTGGTGATTGTACAAGGCATTAAAGAAGTAGAAATATTGGGTGAATCTTTCAACGAGATGATGCAGCATTTACGTAAAACCTTTACTGCACAGATTACAAAAAATGAAGAGTTAGAATTGCAAGTTAAACAGCGAACTCAAGAATTACAGCAAGAGATTCAAAAAAGTATTAACAGTGAGCAAAAGCTAGAACAGCATAATCGGGCGTTGGCAGAACTGGCAAATCACAGGGCAATTTCAGAAGGAAATCTGGAAGCAGCATTCAAAGTTATTACCGAGAAAGCCGCGAATGCTTTAGAGGTAGAACGAGTAAGTGTGTGGTTATTCAATAGCGATAACGACGGCAGGCTGCGCCAACGCACTAAGCTACAATGTATAAGTCTCTACGAACGTAGCAATCAAAAACATTCGGCAGGTTTAGAACGCGATCACGCAGATTATCCCATCTACTTTAAATCCCTAACATCTGCCCGCATCATCGCTGTCACCGATACTCGCACCGATCTACAGATACAAGAATTATGGGATGAATTGCTAGAAACAAAGAATATTGTATCCCTAATTAATACCTCCATTTGGGTTGGGGGCGAAGTGGTGGGAACAGTATTGTATGAACAGATTGATATTCCTCGGACATGGGAACTGAGTGAGCAAAACTTCGTTAGCTCAATATCTGAATTTGTTGCCCTAACTTTAGAAGTTTGCGATCGCAAAAGTGCAGAATCAGCTTTGCGTGAGGCGAAAGAAGCTGCTGAAGTTGCAAATCGCGCCAAAAAAACCTTTTTGGTAAATATGAGCCATGAATTGAGGACTCCCTTAAGCTCCATTCTTGAAATTGCAGAAGCACTCCAAAATGAAGTCTACGGTACTGTAACTGAAGAACAGCGCAAGTTTCTAAATACCCTCGAATCTAGCGGTAAGAACTTACTAGAATTAATTAACCAAATCCTTGAGCTTACAGATATTGAATCCAGCAAGATAGAACTGCAACTAGCGGCTACTTCCATTCCAGAATTATGTGACTCTAGTCTCAGTTTTGTCAAAAATTTAGCGTTACAGAAAAATATCCAACTGAGTGTACAAATCCCTGAAGAACTCGAACCTATCCAAGTTGATGAGCGCCGCATCCGCCAAGTATTTATCAACCTGTTGAGCAACGCTATCAAGTTTACTCACGACGGAGGCAAAGTTTGGATTGAAGTTCAGCCAAATTCCACAAACGAGTATATCTTTTTTAGCGTGGTAGATACGGGTATTGGTATGCTTTCCGATGATCTTTTCCGATTATTTCAACCTTTTATCCAAGTTGAAAATGCCTCTACCCGTCGTTCCGCAGGTACGGGTTTAGGATTGGTGATGGTGCAAAAAATCGTCGAGTTGCATGGTGGTACTGTCCACGCCGAAAGTCAGTTAGGCAAAGGTAGTCGATTTACGATTAAACTACCGTGGAAAAAGGTTGGAGAGTAGGGAGTGGAGAGTTAAAATTAACCATTTACTCGTTTCCATACTTTGTACGAGAATGGATTTATTCTGCGATCGCTCTATCTAGTCCATTAAGATATGGAGTTTTAGCATTTTCACTGGCTAATTCTTTTGGAGTCGCCCTTAAGCGTGTTGCTCTGCTTTTACGGATGCGATCGCTTTTACGAACAGCACCTGCCATTTCATATTCACGGCTATCTTTGCCGTATTTAAAAGCAACTCCAATCAGCATTTTCTCAGTTATGTCACTTAAAGCTTTGTCCAATTCTTCCATCTCAGTTCTAGAAGAGTTAATCACGGCTAGAGCAGTATTATAAGCATCTATTTTGCTACGGTACTGCTCAATTAGTTGTGTCATGTTTTGCAAGTTGCGAGCATCCCCAAAATCCATGCTGGGATCAATTGCTTTAAGTCCAGCCACTCTTAATTCAGCTTTTTCTAAAACGCGGTATGTACGTTTTTGAGCAGGCATAAATGTATCCTTTTTATTGCTTTAGAGCTAGTTTGCCTTACTAAAGCCGTGGTTTAGTTCAGTAAAATCCTCACAGGTTGGTGTCTAATATGATATAAATATCAGTATTTCTCACAAAAATTATGGTTTTGTTGATGAAACGCATGGGTTTGTTGAGAAACAGAACGATTTTGTTGATGAAACGCATGGGTTTGTTGATGAACAGAACGATTTTGTTGATGAAACGCATGGGTTTGTTGATGAACAGAACAATTTTGTTGATGAAACGCATGAGTTTGTTGATGAACAGAACGATTTTGTTGATGAAACGCATGGGTTTGTTGATGAACAGAATGATTTTGTTGATAAAATGCATGAGTTTGTTGATGATTAGATATATAAATCTTGGTGTAGAGACGTTGCATTGCAACGTCTCTACAAGGGTTTCAGTTAAGCCCAAAAAATAAAAATGTGTAGGTTGGGTGCAGCGATCGCGTAACCCAACATCAATAAGGTGGTAATGTTGGGTTGCGTTTCACTCCACCCAACCTACATAAATATATCTTTTAAAAAACTCTAGGTTTCAACACAGATTCAGCAACGCTAAGTAAGTTGGCACAATAAAACCAAACTATGTAACGAGAAATGCAGCATTGCTAAGGTTGGAAGCTTCATCTTTCATTGAAGGGCTAGTATTAATTACGACTACTAAATCCACTGGGTCTCTTGCTGTAGCGCTGTCGATTTTGCAAGGGCGCACTGTGGAAATAATTTGCTGTGTTTGACTCATATCTTTGATATACACTGTGATTAGGTGATGCTGATTCCTGTTATTTTGTCAAAGACTAAGAACAAATTTTGCCTCTGATTTTTTTAGAACTAGCCCTTTCAATGTGTAAAAAATAGCAGATTCCGCAAGGTTGCAGGTGTGGCTATGCTATTGGAGTGAGAAATACTTTGCGGCACAAAAATCAAAATAGTCCTTACTAGGACAGCTTGGGATTTAAGTGAGATGCAGACACAAGAGAAAATAAAGGCAGTTTAAACGTAAGCTAAAAATAAAATACTTGGGTGCTATGTCGATTCCAGGAATTTCTGAAGCAATAATCCGTCATAACTCCAACGCTTCATCCTATAGTCGTGGTGAAGAATATTACCGCAAGGGTGCTATCGCCGATCTCAAAAAACGCGGCAATCTGATACAGGCAGAGATAGAAGGTAGCGAAATTACACCATATCAAGTCAGTATTTGTTTTGATGCAGGTGGAATTACCTCAGCTTGTTGTACCTGTCCTTATGATTATGATGGTTGGTGCAAACATATCGTTGCCACCTTATTAAGCTGTTCGCGTCAATCAGAGATCATTGAAGAACGTCCAACGCTAGAACAGTTATTAAATCGCCTCGATCTTCTTCAAACTCAGCGATTACTGCAAGAACTGGTGGAAAATAGACCAGAAATAATTGATGATATTGATGAGTTTGTAAGTTTGATAGACTTGCCAAAACCAAAAACAAAACAGCTTTCTACCCGCCAAAGCAAAATTGACACATCACCTTTTCGCTCTCATGTCAAGCGGATTTTGCGGGATGGATTGAAAGAATTAGAGTATGGTTCAGAAGAAGACCCATTTACAGATGATTTGCTGGCTGTAATTGAGAAAGCGCGGGAGTTGGCAGAAAATGGAGATGGCAATAATGCGATCGCAATTCTCGAAACTATTACCGAAACTTATGCCCAAGAATGGGACGAGTTGCTAGATTACGGTGGAGACAGTTATTCCATCGCAGAACCTCTTGATAGCGCGTGGACAGAAGCAATTTTGTATGCAGAAATGTCTACAGGAGAAATAGTAGATTTGCAGTTGATGTTGGAATCATGGCAAGACGAAATCAGTGCAGACTTTAGTATGAGTTTAGAAGCATTGCGTCAAGGTTGGGATTATGAACCACTGCAACAAATTATGCAAGGAGATGATACCGCAGAACTTTGGGAAAATGAACGACCAAGCTTTGCTGATGATTTAGCATTGATTCGCTTGCAAATTCTTGAACGTCAAAATCGTTACACAGAGTATTTAAATCTAGCTTTAGTAGAAGAAATGACTCTGCAATACCTAACGCAATTAGCAGCTTTAGGAAGAGTAGAAGAAGCCATGTCTGCGGCTAAAATCCTGATGGAAAGAGCAGAAGAGGGTTTTGCCCTGGCAAAAATATTGCGAGAAGATGGGTATTTAGTTGAAGCATTGGAAATATGCCAAGCAGGTATCAATTTAACAGGTAACTGTTTATATGAATTTGCTACTTGGACAAGTGATTTAGCCCAAGGATTAGAAGATAATGCCACTGCCTTAACTGCCAGCATCATTGCTTTTAAAATCAGACCATCGTTTCGAGACTATGGTAAGATTCAAGACTATGCAGGAGAAACTTGGTTGACGATCAAACAAGATTTACTGCAAACACTACGAGATCAGCCAGATTGGGGAATACGAGAAGCTCAAGTCGATATTTTCCTCCATGAAGGATTAATTGATGATGCAATTAGAACAGTAGAAAGAGATATTTATTATGCTTCAGAATTGGTTCATCGAGTCATGAATGCAGCAGTTTTCCATCGTCCAGATTGGGTAATTGATAACGCTCGCAGACGGGCAGAACCAATAATGGAACAAGGAAAAGCTGACCGTTATGACGCTGCGGTTAATTGGCTCAAAAAAGCAAAAGCTGCGTATCTCCAACTAGGACAAAAAGCTGAATGGTCTGCTTATCGCTCACAACTAGAAGCGGCTCATGGACGTAAACGTAAATTAATGGAATTATTTAAAGAACTGAATAAATAGTAGTCTGTCAAGCTAACTTTGACGGGTGAGACACTTCTTAAACATCTCTTTTTTCTCTGACTCTGTGCCCTCTGCGCCTCTGTGGTTCGTTCCTTTACCCTTCAAACTTCACTTAACAGACCAATAGTATGATTAATTTAGCAACTGATAGCACAAAATTGCAAACACAACTTGCGGATAAATACTTCAAATTACACCCTTCCATACAAAAAATTATCCAATTATTTTCGGTAGTTTATGCACCGATAGACAAAAATTCATTCGTAAGTTGTCTTAGTAAAATTGACGCTTTAGATGAAAACAATAAACTTTGGGTTACTAAAACCCTCAGTTTCCAAATTGATAAATTGTTAAAAGCAGGCTTGTTAATACAGGAAAGCAGGCAAGGCGCTG
The DNA here is from genome assembly GCF_015206895.1 of Nostoc sp. LEGE 12450. Lineage (GTDB taxonomy): Bacteria > Cyanobacteriota > Cyanobacteriia > Cyanobacteriales > Nostocaceae > Nostoc. The sequence continues at coordinate 9,376 of NZ_JADEXU010000053.1, forward strand.
AATGTCATCCGTTACTCACAGAAATTGCTACTCGCCATGCTGTACAAACCGGACAGTTTGAAACCCTCGTCACAGCAGTAGAGGAGAAGCTACCAATACGTACTCACTGGAACAGAGATTCTCGGATATTCTACAGCTTACGCCAGTGTATCAGAGAAATCCGCATTGGTATTTATCGTCAAGACCTTAGTTTTATTAATCAGCAAATTGAAGCTTATCAGAAGTACAGTGATAGCGAAGAAAAAATAGTAATAGAAGATATCTTTGAGCAGATATACAATAATCCATTTGATGCAGATTGGTTTAACACCCTACCACAAGGATTATATGAAAGTGGTATATCCAGTATCCTCTTCAATTCAGCCTTAAAATTATCTGCTTCTGAAGATGCGTTGATGCTGCTGGAAGAAGAATGCTCTAACAGTGAAAAACATTGCTCAGATTATCTACATCTGATTTTGACAGAACAACTGTTGTTACAGGGTTGTACCCAAGAAGCACAAGAAAGTCTGGGGCGGATATCAAATGAATATCAAAATAACGCTGCGATCTTTTGGGGTTGGTTAAGTTTTCTGCGGGGTGATAATGAACAAGCTATCAAATATTATAAAGATGCCCTGAAAGCCATCAAAAAGGCTACAGGCAAACGCCAAATATATTTCAATACAATTGGTGGCTTATTTTTTATCCTCGCACTTTTAAAAGATGGTTCAGCGCAAAGCCTCCGCGAAGCAGAAGAATATACCAGTTTGATGTCCCGTCAATCAGATCATTGGCTCAGGTTCACTTATGGCAGACTGAAAATGGTACTGCAAGTCCACCAAGGTGATATTACTCAAAAACAATTTGTAGTCAGCGGTCATATTTCTTCCGTAGAAGAAGAAAATAGCTTACAAACATTGTTTTGTTCGCTATGCCTTTACTGGATGGATGCTGAGAGTGCTAAAAAACGCTTACCTAATTTACTAGAACCATTGTATCGGCGATCGCTCGCCTCTGGTTATCACTGGTTGGCAATGGAAACCGCAGAACTTCTATCCAGGCTAAAACCAAGTAGTAACTATAATAAACTTGCAGAGGCACTGCGAGAAGATAGCAATATTCAAACTATCGTAGACTTAATTCGACCCCAAGAAGCTTGGGAAATGTGCCTCAATGCCCTGGCAAATCTTCAAAAAGAACCACAAACACCAGGAAAACCAGAATCTGAACTACGTTTAGCATGGTTCATAACCTTCTATCCCAGCAGATGTGTCTTACAACCACGAGAACAAAAAGTTAATGCCAAAGGAGAATGGAGTAAAGGTCGCCCCATAGCCCTCAAGCGTCTGAATAGTGCATTATCTGAGTTTGATTACATCACACCCCAAGATATGCGGGTATGTAGTTGTATTGAGACATATAGTGATGGCTATTACGGCAAAGTTGATTATACCTTCGGTGAAAAAGCCATCTCTGCTTTAATTGGACACCCGTTGGTTTTTTGGGAAGATACACCTACTATCCGTGTAGAAATTGTCAAGGGAGAGCCAGAACTACTAGTTAAAAAAGAAAAACTTGGCCGTCTCACTTTGGAATTTTCTCCCAAATTACCAGAATCACAGAATATTCTGCATATCAAAGAAACCCCAACCCGCATCAAAGTCATTGAAATTACTGCCGAACACAGACGCATTGCAGAGATTATTGGTATAGATAATAAATTAAATGTGCCTGCGATCGCAGAGAAACAAGTTTTAGCAGCCATTAATGCCGTCTCTGGCATCGTCACTGTACATTCTGACATTGGTGGCGGTTCAGAAGGTGCAGAAGAAGTACCCGCCCAGACTCTACCCCATATTCATCTTTTACCTGCCAATGCCGGCTTGAAAATCAGCCTTTTGTCGCGCCCCTTTGCCCAAGGTGGCCCCTACTACCGTCCTGGTACAGGTGGTGAAACTGTAATTGCCGAGATTGAGGGTAAACGTCTCCAAACCAGACGAAATCTGTCTGAAGAAAAGCAACTTGCCAAAGACGCTGTAGCCGCCTGCGCCACCTTGACTCAAACTGAAGAACAAGATGGTGAATGGATTATAGACGATCCCGAAGACTGTTTAGAACTGCTGCTAGAACTGCAAACACTGGGAAATAACGTAGTCATCGAATGGCCACAAGGAGAAAAACTGCGTGTTAGCCATAATGCCGACTTGAAAGACTTTAATTTATCAATTCAACGTCAGCAAGACTGGTTTACAGCCACAGGGGAGTTGAAATTGAATAACGACTTAGTGCTGGATATGCAGCAACTACTAGAACTATTAGAGAAAACCCCCAGCCGATTTATTCCCCTTGGTGATGGTCAATTTTTGGCTTTAACTCAAGTTTTTCGAAAACGCCTCGACGAATTACGGATGTTTTCGGAAAAACATAGTAAAGGTATTCGTTTTCACCCATTAGCAACATTAGGGTTAGAAGATTTTGTTGATGAGGTAGGTAAGGTAAAAGCAGATAAACACTGGAAAACACATATCCAGCGTCTTAAGGAGGTGCAAAACCTCCAGCCGGAACTGCCATCTACCCTTCAAGCAGAACTACGTGACTACCAGATGGAAGGTTTTTGTTGGCTGGCGCGGCTAGCACATTGGGGTGTGGGTGCTTGTTTAGCAGACCAAATGGGACTCGGTAAGACCTTGCAAGCATTGGCGGTCATTCTCAGAAATGCCCATGAAGGGCCAACCCTAATTATTGCCCCCACTTCTGTATGTATGAATTGGGTGAGTGAAGCGCAGAAATTTGCCCCAACTCTCAATATTATTCAATTTTCTGGTGCTAACCGCCAAAAATTATTGGATGGTTTACAACCTTTAGATATGTTGGTATGCAGCTATGGTTTATTACAGCAGGAAGAAGTAGCGCAAATGCTTGCTCAGATACAGTGGCAAACTATTGTTCTGGATGAAGCCCAAGCGATTAAAAATATGACCACCAAACGTTCTCAAGCAGCCATGAACCTAAAATCTAATTTTAAGTTGCTGACTACTGGGACTCCCATTGAAAATCACCTGGGTGAGTTGTGGAATTTGTTCCGCTTTATTAATCCTGGGTTATTGGGTTCTTTTGAAAGCTTCAATCAACGCTTTGCTACCCCCATTGAAAAATATCAAGATAAACTTGCACGTAATAAACTCAAAAAACTTATTCAACCATTTCTGTTGCGGCGGACAAAAAATCAGGTGTTAGAAGAGTTGCCATCTCGTACCGAAATTCTCCTTCATGTAGAGTTAAGTCGAGAAGAAAAGGCATTCTATGAAGCATTGCGCCGTCAGGCAATATCTAAACTGACCGAAAGTGATGCAGAAGCAGGAAAGAAACATTTGCAGGTTTTAGCTGAGATTATGAAACTGCGTCGCGCTTGCTGTAATCCTAGTTTAGTGATGCCTGGTACTGAATTACCCAGTTCTAAGTTGCAACTTTTTGGTGAGGTGCTAGGTGAACTGCTGGAAAATCGTCATAAAGCGTTAGTGTTTAGTCAGTTTGTTGACCATTTGCACATCATCCGCGATTACCTCGAACAGCAAGGTATTAATTATCAATATCTAGATGGCAGTACTTCAGTGGCAGAGCGCAAAAAACGGGTCGATGCGTTCCAAGCTGGTTCAGGGGATGTATTTCTGATTAGTCTCAAAGCAGGGGGGACAGGACTTAATCTAACTGCGGCTGATTATGTGATTCATACAGACCCTTGGTGGAATCCCGCAGTGGAAGACCAAGCCTCAGACCGCGCCCATCGGATTGGGCAACAACGCCCGGTGACAATTTATCGCTTAGTAGCAAAGGATACTATTGAAGAAAAAATTGTGGAATTACATCACCAGAAACGAGATTTGGCAGATAGCCTGCTGGAAGGTACTGAGATGAGTGGCAAGATATCAACAGAAGCCTTGCTACAGTTAATTAGTGAAAGTTAGCTATTAAGTAAATTGGCACAATAAAATCAAACTAAACCTCATCTATGTTAAAACCTAGAGTTTTTTAAAAGATAGATATATTGATGTAGGTTGGGTGGAGTGAAACGCAACCCAACATTACCACCAAATTTTATGTTGGGTTACTACAAAACTAAGGTTCTCAAGGTAGACGAGGTTTATGTAAAGAAAAATGAATTAGCCTAAAACCCTATTGCCTATTGCCTTATCCCAACGAAAATTATTTACGCCAACTTACTTAACTTAAGATGTATTACTATCAACATAGAGCAGAAATAATTGACGAGCCAAGTATATACGCAATACAATTATCGTAGTAGAACCTAACGATAGAGTTAATTAAAATAATTTGCCCAGAGAATAAAGACAAGCAATATTTAAAGATAATTTGGACAAAAAAATGAACGCCAAAATTATTGCTTTGTTGGGAATTACCGCAGCTTTTACAAGCTTAGGAAGCCAGGTGTACGCCCAGTCACCAGCATCAAGCTTAAATTCAGGACAATACAGATTAACTGGTGATTCTCTAGTCGGAATTGATAATAGAACAGCCCAAGATGACTTTGGAAAGTTTTTTGAGCAAACTAATCCATCAACAATCTCTAACAATAATAGAACAGACAAAACTCCAGTCAAAATCCACTTTAACGAGACATTATCACAGCCAGACACTTCTGTTTTCTTAACACCCGCTCAGTCTGGCAATGACAATGATGGATTGCAAGTACAGTTAGATTTAGGGAGAGAATAATCAGGTATAAAGTTGAGCTTGCCGCGCTAGTAGGTTGGGTGGAGGCTTTGCGTAACCCAACATTCTGATATATTAGGACTTACGCACGAGTTACGGAATAACGTAGACACGAAGTGGCTTGCCGCAGGCTACCACAGAGGCACAGAGGGCACAGAGAAATCAGAGTTTGAGAGATAATTTGCGTAAGTCCTATATTATGTTGGGTTGCGCTCCGCTTCACCCAAACTACGTTTAATGCACTGGGTTGCGAGATCCCCGGCTTTTTTAAGAAGTGGGGGATCTGAACACCTTAATGACATTAACCACTAGTGGTCTATCGCATTAATTTTGCTAGGTTTGTAGTGAGCGATTTATCGCTCAAATCAAGGACTAAAGTCCTTACTACGAACTTTTATAACCCATCAGAATGAATGACATAGACCACTAGCTTAATTAAGGAAATAATTGAGGGTTTGAAACCCACGGAGGTGGGTTTTGAGTGTATAGTTGCGATTCCTAACTACCCTTTTAACTAAATCCGCTTTCCTGAGTCGGTAATTCTGCAATCATTTTGCAGTAAAATTAATCGTCTAGATACAGGAGGGCTTTGAGATGACTCGTGTCATCATTGTGCGCCACGGTCAAAGTGGTTATAACACCGAGCGGCGTATTCAGGGACGCACTGATGCGTCAACATTAACCGAGAAAGGTCGTAACGATGCCAGTAAAGCTGGCAAAGCCCTCAGCAATATTTCATTTAATGCTATTTACAGCAGTCCTCTGCAACGAGCAAAACACACAGCAGATATTATTCATAGTGAGTTAGCTACTCATTCCGAACAATCTGCTGTAATTCAAGTTTCTGATTTACTACTAGAAATCGACCTTCCTTTATGGGAAGCACTGCTAACTGCTGAAGTTAAGCAAAAATTTGCCGAAGACTACCGCACTTGGCATCAACGCCCAGACGAACTGCGGATGCTGCTAAATGATGCACAAGGAACAAGAGAACATTTTCCTGTTCTTGCTTTATATGAACAAGCGCGGCAGTTTTGGCAAGAAATTTTGTCTCAGCATCAAGGCGAAACTATTCTGATAGTGGGACATAACGGCATTAATCGCGCCCTGATTAGTACAGCCTTGGGAATCCCTGCAAGTCGCTACCATTCCATACAGCAATCTAACTGTGGCATCAGCGTACTTAATTTTGCTGGGGGATTGGGCGAACCAGTCCAGCTAGAATCTTTAAATCAGACGCAACATACAGGAGAAACTTTACCCTCATTGCGACCAGATCATCAAGGAGTCAGGTTGTTGCTAGTGCGTCACGGCGAAACCGACTGGAATCGCCAAACCAGGTTTCAAGGACAAATTGATGTCCCCCTCAATGACAACGGTAGACAACAATCGCAAAAAGCAGGCGAATTTCTCCAAGAGGTAGCGATTGATTTTGCAGTAAGTAGCACAATGCTGCGCCCGAAAGAAACAGCCGAGATTATCTTAAAACAGCATCCTAATGTAAAGTTAGACTTGCAAGATGGTTTAAGAGAAATCAGCCACGGACTCTGGGAAGGAAAATTAGAAACAGAAATAGAACAAGAGTTTCCCGGAGAGTTGCAGCGCTGGCGCTTAGTACCCGCCCAAGTACAAATGCCTGAAGGGGAAAATTTACAAGAGGTTTGGGAACGCAGCGTTGCAGCTTGGCAATCAATTGTAGAAGCAGCATTAACCAATCAATTCAAAACTGTATTAGTAGTAGCTCATGACGCTACAAATAAAACTCTACTTTGTCACATTCTCGGTTTATCGCTAGAGAATTTCTGGAATTTCCGTCAGGGTAATGGCGCAGTCAGCGTTATCGACTACCCTTCTGGAATCAATGGTTTACCAGTATTGCAAGCGATGAACATCACCGCTCACTTTGGTGGAGGCGTACTAGATAAAACAGCAGCAGGAGCATTGTAAAGAAGTGAGGAGTAGAGAGGCGATTAATCGCCTCTCTACAAGAGTAAGGAATAAAGTTAGGAGTGAAAAATATGAGTGATGAATAAAGTTAAAAATGATGAGCAAGGAACAAATAACTGATAATTTCTAACTCCTCTACAGACGCGATTAATCGCGTCTCTCCTAACTCCTAACTTTATTCTTAACTCCTAACTAAAAAGTTTTATGACTGAACTGCTGCAAAAAGTACGGGTGATTGACCCAGTTTCTGAAATCGACGAACTCTTTGATGTGCTGATTGCTGATGGTTATATCCAAGAAGTGGCTTCGCACATTGCTGATATTCATCCCAATACTCAAATTAGAAATTGTCAGGGATTAGTTCTCGGCCCTGGGTTAGTGGATTTGTACAGCCACTCCGGTGAACCAGGATTTGAAGAACGGGAAACCCTATTGTCTTTTTTACACGCTGCTACTGCTGGCGGCTTTACCAGAGTTAGCATTTTACCCGATACATCCCCAGCTATTGATAACCCTGCACTTGTGGCACAGTTGCAGCAGAAGAGGGCAGAGGGGCAGAGGAGCAGAGGGGTAGAGGAGAATTTGTCTCCCTTGCTCCCCTGCTCCCCTGCTCCTCTACTTCATATCTGGGGTGCTATCACCCTAGATGTTGCTGGAAACCAAATGACAGAATTAGCAGATTTAGCGTCTGCTGGAGTTGTTGGTTTTAGCGATGGTAAGCCCTTGGAAAATTTGGCGTTGGTGCGGCGAGTGTTAGAGTATCTCCAGCCGTTGGGCAAACCAGTCGCATTTTGGCCGAGCGATCGCCAGTTAACTGCAAATGGTGTAATGAGAGAAGGGCCAGATGCACTCCGTTTCGGTTTACCCCCAATACCCGCCAGCGCAGAAACTACTGCGATCGCAGCAATGCTTGAATTGGTTGCAGCCATCGGTACACCAGTCCACATCATGCGCGTCTCCACATCTCGCAGCGTAGAATTAATCGCCTCAGCCAAGGCTGCTGGTTTACCCATCACCGCCAGCACCACCTGGATGCACCTTTTACTTGATACAAAAGCAGTTAAGAGTTATCACACTAGCTTGCATTTAGACCCGCCTTTAGGAAATCCGCGTGATGTTGCGGCGTTACGTGCAGGGGTACGTGCAGGTGTGATCGATGCGATCGCTATCGATCACACACCCTACAGCTACGAAGAAAAAGTCCAAGCTTTTGCCGAAGCCCCTCCAGGAGCAATTGGTTTAGAGTTAGCATTACCCTTGCTGTGGCAATATCTCGTTGAAACTGAGGAATTTACAGCTTTAGAATTATGGCGGGCATTAAGTACCCGTCCAGCAAAATGTTTGGGGCAAGAAGTCAGTGCAATTCTACCTCATCAACCAGCAGAACTTACTTTATTTGACCCCCAGCAAATCTGGAAAGTTGAACGAAAAAGTCTTTATACACTTTCACAAAATACACCTTGGTTAGGACAACAGTTAAAGGGTCATGTTGTGCAAACCTGGTGTTAATACAGCAGTTTTCTTTTGCATGAGGTACAAAGTCACTGGTTTTGAGGCAGGAGGCAGGAGGCAGGAGGCAAGAGGCAGGAGGGAGAAGAATAATTTGATTTCTGAATCCTTGGTTTTGTACCTCATTTAGCTGCAAACTGCTCTAAATGCAAAACAATTTGTATTTGTAATCTATCAAAAAGTAGTTCGGCACGACCGGGTTTTAGTGTTTCTAAATAGAGTCACTGAGAGTATATTTTCATCTTGTGAGTTAACCCAGAATTAACAAGCTAAATTATCATTTTTTTAAACTTAAGATAGATTGGCATTACTGCCTGAATTGCTAAATTAAGAATTGATGTAAAGTAGAAGAGGTTTATCGAAAATTGAAGTCTGTAGCTGTAAAGAAAAAAATTAGTTTAGCTGCGATCGCTATGTTAGCAGCAGGAGTTGTAGTCGGATGTTCTAAACCTGAACAACCACAGGCGGCAGAACCAAATCTAGCCCCCGCTCCAACTGCACCTCTACAAACAAATCAGCAAAATCCAGAGAGTGTTCCAACCCCTCCCACCCTTGTAACTGCGACAAGCGATCCAGTTCAACAGCTTCTATCCACCAGAAAATGTCAAGGCTGTAACCTCCGAGGCGCTAACCTAGATAAAGCCGACCTCAACGGAGTCGATCTAAGTAATGCCATCCTAATTGACGCTGACTTAGATGAAACTAATCTGAGTAATGCTAACCTGAGTGGCGCTGATTTAACTGATGCAGACTTAGGAAAGGCAAATTTGACGGGAGCAAACCTCAGCAAAGCTAATTTTACGAAAGCTGATCTAGAAGATGCAAATTTGACCAATGCTAATGTTACCGATGCAATTTTTACAGGAGCAGACTTAGAGCGGGTAATTGGGTTGCGTCGTTAAGATAGTGCGTTGGCGCACGCCGTAGTAGGCATCGCTACTAATTACGCACTACACCCAATTGTGACAGCTAAGACCTTTCTGTTTGATTGTTAAACTTCTCTACCGCCTGTGTGTGAAGAAGTCACCGTCAATAAATAGCCATCCGGCCCAGTTAAGGTAAATGAACTGTGGATTCTGCCTGTTTCGATTTCAGAAACAGTCAGTCCCCACTTCTTAAAAGTATTTCTGGTGGCGACAACATCATCTACCATCAGATCAAAAGGTGCATTGATTCCAGGTGCGATCGCCTCTGAACTTGTTCTCAGAACTAAGTGCGTTCCTCCCCGTAATTCCAAAACAGCTAATTGTTCTGATTGGGTAATCAACCGCAGTCCTATCCTGACGAAAAAATCGCTAGCCTCCGGTACATTACTCACATATAATCTTACATGCCCAATCGCCACAGGTGGGCGGGCATCTGTTTTTTTTGCAATAGTTTCTGGTAGTGACATAGTTTTTATTCAAAAATATTTACTTACGTTCGACTCTGTTGACTTCAACAGGTTTGTTATCTCCTAAATCAGCTTGCACAAATTCAGCACTCTTGGGCAAATTTATCTCAACGTTTGATAGAGGATCAATTTCTATTTTAGCATTTTGGAATTGTCCATCTAAGATATGTCCTCCAGTTGTGTGATTTGCAGCGATGAAATGAAAGTGATAGCCATTAACATTTACTCCTTGCATATATTCGGGTGTCCGAAAACCGACTAAAGTGCCATTGATATTCCTTAATTCAAAAATTAATTGTTTTTTTAGTGCTTCAGATAAAGAACGATAAGGCGGAGTTTGTTTAGGAGGAATTCTAAATTTCAGATAAGGAAAATTACCTTGGATACGAATAGCATAAGGATAATTTTTAGTTGGTAAGCGCTGATCTAAAGATTGCTGCAATTGTTTATAATTCATCCGCCCTTCTAGATTAATTAATGTTTCTGGTTGAAAAAAGGTGACTGTAGCAAAAGGGCTTGTCATTGAATCAGGAATAACAGAGGCAACTCCATCAGCTTTTATCTGGTAAAATTTGCCATCTAATCCAACCATTTCTCCATCCAGAGCATTTACTGTCCCCAAACCAAAATTACCGTGTTTTCTCAACTGCTTAAAATTAGTATTACCATCAAAAATTCCCACTGCAAGAGCGCTAATCGTTGATGCTTGAAATAGGGTATTTGATGACGTATATTGCTGAGTTCTAGCGGGTAAAATAGCAACTAATAATGCAGTAATGGTTAAAATAGTTATCCAGAAATAACGCTTTAGTTTCATTAGATCAAAGATATAAAAGTTTTGAATTTTGAATCTCCTCATACTATCTAGCAAAATCTAGAGACAGTTGGAGAGCAGCTAGCCATACAGCCAAGTAAGAGGTGGAGGTTGACAGGGACTAGCTTACAACACAGCAATAGATGTAAGCATTGATGCAACAAATCTTTTTGCCAGGTGCTTGATTATTCTGGCTGTCTGTGATAATTTTCTTCTTACGTTCCAAAAAATACTGTAAACCTATTGTGTTACCGTAGTTAACAAAATTTCGTTAATCTAGTTACAGGGATTTGGAATTAAGAATAAATCACTAATCTATCGAGTTTATTTATTGCAGACAGTACATTGCGAACCAACAAACTAGAAATTAATCTCTAAGCCAGGGCAACCTTATGAGCAAAATACGTGCTGTGATTGTTGACCCCAATGTGCCGGGGCGTTTGGCACTGAGTGAAGTGAATGCAGCAAAGCCTGCCCCAGATGAAGCTCTAGTCAGGGTGGCTGCGATTTCTCTGAATCGGGGAGAAATAAAACATTCAACCACTGCTGAGGCTGGTTGGCAGCCTGGTTGGGACTTGGCAGGTGTTGTGGAAATCCCTGCGGTTGATGGGTCTGGGCCTCTCCAAGGAGCGCGTGTAGTTGGCTTACGCCGCGCCGGTGCTTGGGCGGAACTTGTATCTGTTCCTACTAACGCCTTAGCAGAACTGCCGCCATCGGTATCTTTTGCTCAAGCTGCCACCCTGCCTGTAGCGGGTTTAACCGCGTATCATGCAGTGCTAAAAGGTGGTTCACTGTTAGGTCGTCCAGTTCTGGTTACAGGCGCATCAGGAGGCGTTGGTTACTTTGCTATCCAATTGGCGCAACTGTCAGGGGCGCAAGTAACAGCACATATTCGTCAAGCTGGCTATGAAGCTTTGGTTAGAGAAGCAGGGGCACAATCAGTAGTGATTGGCGAAGACCTTTCACCTGCTAGTGAGTATGGTCCGTATCATCTAATTATAGAGTCAGTGGGTGGTAAGACTTTGGGAGTAGCCCTTGGCTTACTAGCGCAAGATGGAAAAACTGTGCTGTATGGAGTATCTGGGGGAGCAGAAGTGACATTCAACGCTGCCGAATTTTTCGGGACTGGTAGCGTGAGCCTGTATGGTTTACGTCTGTTCGATGAATTGAGATTTGAATCAGCCGCAGTCGGTCTAAAACGGCTTTTGAGTCTAGTAGAAGTCGGTCAGTTGCATCCTCACATTGATTTAGAAGCTCCTTGGACGCAAATAGCTGATGTAGCCCAACAACTACTCGACAGGCGTTTTCCTGGTAAGGCTGTGTTGCACATTTCCAACTGAAGTATTACCGAATAATTCGTAATTAATTCTATTTTTATGTACTCATTTCTGGATAGAGGGTAAATTTCTATGAGTTTAGAACTAAAGCTATCAGGAAAAACTGCGATTGTTACAGGAGGAAGTGCCGGAATTGGATTAGCTACCGCAAAAGCACTTTATAGTGAGGGTGTGAATGTTGCGATCGCAGCCCGCAATCAAGAAAGACTAGAAAATGCAGTAGCTGCCATCCAGTCCCTACCAACTTCTGGTGCTAAAGTTATTGCCATCAGTGCTGATTTAACTAAAGCTGAGGATGTTGAGAAAGTTGTCTCCACAACATTGACCCAATTTAATCAGATTGATATTTTGATTAACAATGCAGGTTCAGCCCGTGCTGGGTCTTTCCTAGAATCCACTGATGATTTATTCTTGGATGCTTGGAACTTAAAATTATTAGGCTATATCCGCTTAGTTAGAGCCGTCGTCCCCCATCAAAAAAGTCGAGGTGATGGGCGGATTGTCAATATAGTCGGCGGTGCAGGACGAACACCTCGCCCTAACTTCCTAGCTGGTGGTACAAGCAATGCGGCTCTACTCAATTTTACAAAGGGCATTTCTAAAGAATTAGCCGAGTACAAGATTCGCATTAATGCCATATCGCCCGGTGCTACAGCTACTGAGCGTGCCGAGACTTTAGCTCGACAAAACGCCCAAGCGCAAGGCATCACCATCGAGCAAGTTAAGGCACAAAACATCCAAAGTATTCCTTTAAAAAGAATCGCCCAGCCAGAAGAAATTGCCGCGCTGGCACTATTTTTGGTGTCCGATCTTGCTGCATCGATTACAGGAACAGAGATTATCGTTGATGGCGGATCTACCCCTGGTGTTTAGCAGACGCGATGAATCGCGTCTCTACAATTTGTCAAAAAATAAACTACTTGGAGATAAAACATGGGTTCTCAATACTTTGATATCAAACCAGTTGCAGGACGTATCGGTGCTGAAATTATTGGCGTTAATCTGAGTTCTAACCTCAGCGACGATATCATCAGCGATATTCGTAAGACTCTAGTCAAACACAAAGTGATCTTTTTCCGGGATCAGCAACAACTTGATGCTGATGGACAGATAGCCTTCGCTCGTCGTTTCGGTGAACTTACTACAGCCCACCCCACTGTACCATCGCTGCCAGAAAACCCCGAAGTCTTAGACCTGAACTATGGCCGTACTACTTCCCGCGCCAATAACTGGCATACTGATGTAACATTTGTAGATCGTCCTCCTCTCGGCTCTATCTTACGGGCGCTTGACATTCCGCCGACCGGTGGCGATACAATCTGGGCAAACTCCGTGACTGCTTACCAAGATTTACCTACTCATTTGCGTAATCTTGCAGACCAACTTTGGGCAGTACACAGCAATGCCTACGACTATGCAACTGGATTCGACCTACCTGAAGATGTCAAAGCTCACAGAGCTGTTTTTACCTCGACTGTATATGAGACTCTGCACCCAGTTGTACGCATCCATCCAGAATCTGGGGAGCGTGGACTATTCATCGGCGGATTTGTGCGCCAATTCCGTGGCTTATCAACAACTGAATCAGATGATATTCTGCGGCTGTTGCAAGCATACGTAACACGTCCTGAGAATACAGTCCGGTGGCGTTGGCAAGTTGGTGACGTAGCCTTTTGGGATAACCGAGCTACTCAACATTATGCGATCGCAGATTACGGCAACCAGCCCCGCCACGTTCAACGAGTCACAATTGTCGGCGACCTCCCCGTTGGTATCGATGGTAAACAAAGTGAGGCTATCAAAGGAGATGCTTCTGAGTACAACCGTCGTCAGGCGGTGACTGCGTAATACTTGGGCATGGGGCATTGGGCATGGGATGTTGCCCAATGCCCTCGGTTTTTCCGCAGCCTAATTGCTTGCTGTCCCAGGAGTGTTTAAGTCTAATAACTAACATTTTCTTGTTCCAAACAAGAGAACGAAAAAAGCATGAGTACGCCGTCGCGAATAGAAACATGAGTACGAAAAAACAACTTAAACTTGGAGCATTTTTACCCGGTAGTGGTCATCACGTTGCAGCATGGCGACATCCCAACACGCCGGCTGATGGAGGTCTAAACTTCCAACATTACAAGCAGCTGGCACAAACAGCTGAACGGGGAAAATTTGATATGCTTTTCCTCGCAGATGGTTTAGCCGTTTGGGATCGAGGGCAAGGGACTGAGGCTTTTAGCCGTTCGGGACAATTCAGCGTCCACTTTGAACCTTTAACCTTATTGTCGGCTCTGTCTGCGGTGACAGAAAATATCGGATTGGTGGCAACATCATCAACGACTTATGATGAACCCTTTCATCTCGCCCGCAAGTTTGCATCACTAGATTATCTCAGTGGTGGTCGTGCCGGATGGAATCTTGTAACCTCTGCTGCTGAAGCCGCAGCACATAATTTCAGTCAGGAAAACCACCTAGAACACTCGCTACGCTATGAACGGGCGAGGGAATTTGTGGATGTTGTCACCAAACTTTGGGACAGTTGGGAAGACGATGCTTTTCTCCACGATAAGGAGTCAGGTATTTACTTCGATGCAGAAAAGTTGCACGTTCCCCACCACAAGGGTAAATATTTTTCGGTGCGCGGCCCGCTCAATGTGGCGCGTCCACCGCAGGGATATCCAGTAATCGTACAAGCTGGATCTTCCGAGCCTGGACAGGATTTAGCTGCCCAAACAGCAGAGGCGATTTTCACTGCACAACAGACATTGGCAGAAGCTCAAGCCTTCTACGCCAGCGTCAAGGGGAGATTGGCTAAATACGGACGTTCCCCTGACCATCTCAAAATCATGCCAGGGGTATTCCCGGTAATTGGTAAGACTGAGCAAGAAGCTAAGGATAAATATGAGCAACTTCAGGAGTTGATCCATCCCCTAGTTGGATTAGGGCTGCTTTCTGGGCTAGTAGGTGGGCATGATTTGTCCAAATATCCCCTAGATGGGCCGCTGCCGGATCTGCCAGATACTAACGGTGGCAAAAGCCGCTTGCAGCTGATAACCGATCTTGCCCGCAGAGAGAATTTAACAATCCGACAACTATATTTGTGGATTGCAGGAGCGCGAGGACACCGAACAATTCTCGGAACACCAGAACACATTGCCGATCAGTTAGAAGATTGGTTCGTCAATGGTGGGGCTGATGGATTTAACATTATGCCCCCCTGGCTGCCTGGAGGTTTAGAGGAGTTCGTAGACTTAGTAATTCCTGAACTGCAACGCCGAGGAATATTTCGTACTGAGTATGAAGGCAGTACCCTGCGCGAAAATCTTGGTTTACCCCGTCCAGTAAACCAGTTCACCGCAAATGCACCTGCTCCTGAACCTGTGAGTGTCGGTTCCTTTGCATAGCTGTTAAGGGGAAAAGGGGAATGGGAAAGGGGAAAGAAAAAACCTTTAACCCTTACCCTTTAACCTTTTCCCCAAACCAAATTCCAGTTTAAAATTCTTAAACGAGCAGTATTGCCTAATATCTTTCACTCCCCACTCCTCTTTAGCCTTGATAAACCGATTCTCCCCAAACGTGTAACCAATTTCAACCGAAATACAAACGCACCTTCGCCAGTGCTAGATAGCTTTATTGGTAAGCTGAGATGGTAGCGATCTTCGATAACAGGCATTAATTGCGATCGCTAACCTCCAAGATCAGCAGACAGAAAAGCAAATAGGGCGACAATGCAAAAACTCCTTTTTAATGATACAGATAGATTTAGAGCGCAGGCCCTATTCCTTGGTAAGGATATTAACTTACAGACATTGGAGAATTACGTTTCCTTGGCGACTATGCCATTAATGGTTACAGTCGGTGAACACGGCTGTGCGGTACTGCTAGACTATGGCGCAGTTGTCCTGTTTAACCTTGAGCATGTAGAAAAGGTAGCCTTTTTGACCAAACTATCCTCTCAAATTAGTGGCTCCTTTGCCGAACCGGAGACAGAAGAGGTGGAAATTCATCTCAACATTGCAGAGAGTGAGAGAGTTAAGGAAGGAAAAATTTCACTGCATGAATTTAGTGTAGAACGCTTGCAGATAGTGGCTGATATCCTCGCTAAAAGTGTTGTGCTGTCTCATTATGAAACTAGCCTAGCGACTGTATTCGATCAAATTGAACCGTTTGCAGCTAGTCTTCAGCGTGAACACAGGGAAAGACGGCAGAGTCGGGAATTACTGCGTCAACTTGGGACTGCGCTGTTAGTTCAACATAAGATTGTAGGTCGAGTTGAGATCATCGATAAGCCAGAGTTGCTCTGGGAATCCCCACAGCTAGAAAACTTATATCTGCGCTTGGAGGATGAATACGAAATTCGTGAGCGTCACACTGCTTTGGAACGCAAACTAGAGCTAATTACCCAAACTGCACAAACAGTCTTGGAGTTCATGCAGCATAGCAGTAGCCAACGAGTAGAGTGGTATGTGGTGATTCTGATTGTGGTGGAAATTCTGCTGTCGCTGTACGACATCATTTTCAAAGGCTAAGGCTAAAGAGTTATTTGCAAATCAAAAATGCTGACTGCGAATGGTTTTTGGGGATTCAGATTCAATAGGCGCTAAAATATCAAAAATTGGTTTTTGTGTAAGGTAAATTAACTTTTGGTGAAATTTCTGATTTACATCCACTTCCACTAATATGTACTCGTAAACAAAAAATTTAAATTTTTCCTACTCGCACCATGACATATAGCCATTCTTTGGGTAAGCAACAAATGCCCTTAAATACTAAGTCTGCTTGAAGAGATAGGATCTATTAGAAAAGTAGATTTTAGGAGTAAACCTCTGTCTTTACAATTTATTACCGTTCCCCCCGGAACTTCTCAACCCGCCACAGGGTTAATTGTTACTTTGCATGGTTGGGGAGCTAATGCTGAGGATGTCGCATCTTTACTACCCTTGCTCAACTTACCTGATTACCAGTTTATATTACCCAATGCACCTTATCCTTATCCCTATTCCCCTATAGGGAGGGCATGGTATGA
The DNA here is from genome assembly GCF_015206895.1 of Nostoc sp. LEGE 12450. Lineage (GTDB taxonomy): Bacteria > Cyanobacteriota > Cyanobacteriia > Cyanobacteriales > Nostocaceae > Nostoc. Next base: position 26,106 of record NZ_JADEXU010000053.1, read on the forward strand.
CCTGCGGGTGGAAAATATGTATGAAGGATTGGTAGAAAGTCGGAAACTGCTAATAGATTTTTTGCAATCTTTAGAAAGTACCACTGGCATACCTTTGTCACGCACTATTTTAAGTGGATTTTCTCAAGGTGGAGCAATGACTTTAGATATAGGCTCAAAATTGCCACTAGCAGGCTTAGTTGTGATGAGCGGGTATTTACATCCTGATGCACTAACGGCAGATCAAAGAGATATTCCGCCAACTTTAATCAGCCACGGGAAATATGATGAAGTTGTTCCACTGCAAGCTGCTTTAAAGGCACGAGACACTTTAAAATCTCTAGGAGTGGCGGCAGAATATCATGAATTTGACATGGGGCATGAAATAAATCCACAAACGTTAAAGGTGCTGCGGAATTTCGTTGTAAATACAATTAGCTAGTCAGGATTACGAATTTTTTATAAATTCTGGTATAAATGCTGAAAATTTTCACGAAATTCATGCCTTCTAATGAGTAATATATATAGGGTGGCTGCGTTCAGCGCAACTTAACCCATGCTGAAGGCGAGTGCTGCATAAGGGAGGGGCGAGCATTATGACAACTCTAAGCATTTCCAGGAAAGAAATTGCTGCTATAACTGCGGCAGAAGTAGAAGAACTGGCTACACGTCTGGATCTGGATAATTACAGTAATGCTTTTGATGGTTTAAATGATTGGCATCTATTACGAGCGATCGCATTTCAGCGTCCAGAATTAGTTGAACCCTATATCTACCTCTTAGACTTGGAACCCTACGATGAAGCGTAGTTGAGAGTTAGGAGAGACACGATTAATCAATCGCGTCTGTACAGGAGTTAGGAGTTGGCAATTAACATTCGTAACTACTTGCTCCTAAGTTACTACTTACTCCTAACTTTTTACCATGACTAATCCAAAATTGAACAGGGTTCTAATAGGTGTAGGTGGCGGTATCGCCGCCTACAAAATTTGTGAATTGGTTTCAACGCTGTTTAAAACTGGGGTGGAAGTCCGAGTTATCCTCACCCGTTCGGCGCAAGAATTTATCACGCCTCTGACAATAGCCACCCTATCTCGTCATCCCGCCTACACAGATGATGATTTTTGGCAAACAACTCACTCTCGTCCCTTGCATATTGGGTTGGGTGAATGGGCAGATGTCATGGTAATTGCTCCCTTGACAGCTAATACATTAGCAAAATTAGCCTACGGGATGGCTGATAATTTACTCACAAATACCGTGCTGGCTTCTACTTGTCCCGTGCTGTTAGCACCCGCAATGAATACGGATATGTGGGAACAGCTATCGGTGCAACGGAATTGGCAACAGCTATTGATCGATAGCCGATATCATGGAATGAATACAGCATCGGGTTTATTAGCGTGCGATCGCGTCGGTGCTGGTAGATTAGCAGAACCTCCAGAAATTTTGGCTCACATCCAATCGTTGTTACACACTCAAGGTAAACGAGATTTAGTAGGTAAACGAGTGTTAATTAGTGCAGGGGGAACGCGAGAGTTTCTTGATCCAGTGAGGTTTATTGGCAATCCTTCCACAGGTAAAATGGGATTAGCTTTAGCACAAGCCGCACTTCACCGAGGCGCAAACGTCACCCTAGTACATGCCCCAGCTAATTGGGATGTACCATTAGGAGTGCAAGCAATTCCCGTCATTAGTGCCGAGCAAATGCAGCAGGCCATGATGGAATATTTACCGAACGCTGATGTAATTGTGATGTCAGCAGCCGTGGCAGATGTGAAGCCACGAGATTATAGTACAGAGAAATTGCCCAAGCGATCGCTCCCCCAAGCCTTACCCCTGGAACCAGTACCGGATATAGTCGCCCAATTAGCAAAACTCAAACAGCCGCATCAAAGATTAATTGGTTTTGCAGCACAAACTGGTGATATTATCAAGCCAGCGTTAGAAAAATTACAGAAGAAAAAACTAGATGCGATCGTTGCCAATCCCATCGATCAACCTGATAGTGGTTTTGGGAGTGATAATAATCAAGCGATATTTTTAGATAGCCAAGGAAATCAGCTAGCGATCGCACCTTGTTCTAAATTAGAAATGGCCCATTATTTATTTGATTTTGCCATCACTTGATATAAAGATATAAGTGATTACTTGAGGATTATCCAAGTGAACTACTCCAACCCCCATAAAATCTTTATGTAATAAGACTTTTAAGCTTAACCCAGTTTTCTGTTCCAATGATTCTTATACATCGGATATCCTTCACCTGGGTTTTTAAGGCGTATACGATACAAGCTATTTCTTGCCGTGATGTACAAAGTTTTATAATCATTGTCCCCCCACGCTAGATTAGCTGGAACTTCTGGGACTTCAATAATACCTAGTAGATTGCCTGCGGGTGAGAAAACCCACACTCCTCCAGGCCCCGTACTGTAAACATTCCCTTTGATATCTACTTTCATGCCATCTGGAACTCCTTCCTTACCAGGATATTTTTGTTGGGCAAAAATACGTCCATTTTTCAAAAGGCCATTGGAATTAACATTAAAGACACGGATATGACCTTTTTCAGAATCATTGACATATAGTTTGGCTTCATCAGGAGAAAAGGCGATGCCATTAGGACGTACAAAATCTTTAACTAATAGAGTTAATTTCCTATCCGATGTCAGACGATAAACACCATAAAAACCTAATTCTTCTTGTTGTGGTTTAATACCATAGGGTGGATCTGTGAAGTAGATACTTCCATCTGATTTCACTACTAAATCATTTGGGCTATTAAGTCGTTTTCCTTGGTAATAGCTAACAAGTGTGACTAATTTGCCATTTTCTTCTGTACGAGATACACGACGATTACCGTGTTCAGCAGTAACTAAACGCCCTTGTTGGTCAAAGGCATTGCCATTAGCATTACCAGAATGGCGACGGAAAATCTGCAATTTTTGATTAGGTTGCCATTTATAAATTGTATTGGCAGGAATATCACTAAAGAGTAGAAAACCATCTGGATGCCAAAGCGGCCCCTCTGTAAATTTGAAATTTTTAGCAATTTTTTCAACTTGAGTATCCTTCTCAAGAATGTTTTGCAAATTATCCTGTTTCTTATAAAACTTGTGTATGGGAGCTCTTAATTCTGTAATAATTGCGCCATAATTTGTTACCTTAGCTACTAATCCATTAGCATTAGTCAAGGTAAATAGCTGTACTGCTTGGCCTTTTTCAGTTTTACCCCATTCCTTAACAGTTATATTTGTATTCTGCTGATACGAATCTTGAATCTGAGTAATATTTGTATCTAAAAAGACTATTTTGCCTTTAGCATTTCCCCCTTGACAAGAGTACAAAATACTCATGAAGATGAGAGTTATTCCAGTTGTTATGGAAAATGTCGCTAATTTTAGATTTTTAATAAAGATAGGTGGCATAAACTAAATGCTATTTATAACTGAAATAATGAAAAAATTATACCTTTTAATTCCTATCTGCATAGTTTTGCTTTTCAACTTAGCATTTTCTAATATTTCCTCAGCACAAATTACAGATCCCATCCCTGAGATGATTGAAAAATCAAAGATTTCGGTAGGAATACAACAAGTTTTGCAAATACCAGAAAGTGGTACAGGGCGAAGCAAAGAGAGAATTGCAAGATTAAATATATTAGCCCATGCAGGTGATGGTAGCGGTAGGTTATTCGTCAATGATATGCGTGGCAAACTATATGTAATTAATAATGATAGAGCCTCAGTTTACATGGATGTAAAAAGATTAGTCTGCTCAGGCTTTAGTTATGATACTTCTCAACAAGGTTTTTCTTATTTTGCCTTCCATCCAGAGTTTAAGCAAAATGGAATTTTTTATACTGTACACAGCGAAGAAAAAAATAACTCTTTCACTGATTTTCCTGTGAGGAAAAAAATTATTGATAGTTCAGGTAATATCATCGAAAGTTCTCACCATGACGTAGTTCTAGAATGGAAAACTACTAATTCTGCTGCTAATACTTTTTCTGGAAATTTTCGAGAAATACTGCGGATTGAACAGCCATATCCAGACCATAATGTCGGGCAATTGGGCTTTAATCCTAATGCTAAACCTGGAGATTTCGATTATGGAATGTTATACATTGCTACAGCAGACGGAGGAAGTGACGGTTTTCCTGTCAGCAATACAGATCCTTTAGATAATGCACAAGACCTGAGTACACCTCTAGGAAAAATTCTGCGTATAGATCCTTTTGGCAAGAACAGCGTTAACGGTAAGTACGGCATCCCTGAAGATAATCCTTTTGCTCACGATGACGACCCCAAGACTTTAGGAGAAATTTGGGCTTATGGGTTGCGTAATCCCCATCGTTTTAGTTGGGATACTAGTGGCGCAGGCAAGATGTTAATTGTTGATATCGGTCAAGCTTTGATTGAAGAAATAAATCTTGGGATCAAAGGTGCTAATTATGGATGGGGGAACCGTGAGGGAACATGGATGATAGATGAAAAGAAGGAAGATGTTCTATTTTCCTTACCTAAAGATGATGCCAAGTATGGTTACACATATCCGGTTGCTCAATATGACCATGATTTACCTGCTGATGGACAGGATTCTTATGCAGTTGCGATCGCAGGTGGTTATGTTTACAGAGGTAAAGCCATTCCTGAATTAGTAGGTCAGTATATTTTTGCTGACTTTGGCAACGATGGACGCTTTTTTCATGTACCTGTAGATGAACTTGTTAATGGTAAACAGGCAAAAATTAAAGAACTTAGGCTTTTTGATGGTAAAAAAGAAAGTTATTTTCTAGAAATCATTGGCAGTAAACGTTCCGATCTCAGATTTGGGGTAGACCAAGAGGGTGAAATTTATGTAACCTCTAAGAGCGATGGCAAGGTGAGAAAATTTGTTCGTTCTCCAAATTCTAAATTTTATAAGAGTTTATAGGTTTTTCATTGCCAAAATATTTTGAATCAGCGATCGCCCAACTCACACGTTACAAAATTTTTCTCGCGCCAGTCCAGCATTGGTTGTTACTTCTAACACCCGATTTCAATCCCTGTATCGTATATGCTGTGCTTGCGGCAGAATCTATTGTGGGTAAGCTTTTTGAGACTTAAGGGGAAAAGCCAGATTAATGAATCGGTGTTCTAAGGATACGGCATTGTGGTGTCTCTACAACTATCCATGTTCATGCTTAATTCTTTTTCTCTACCTTTACAAATAGTGTGACTGACACATACATATCAAGCAGCGATTGAGAAAGGAAACTACTACTTTTAATTGGGTAGAACCCGTATGGAATATGGCTTTAAGTCACTTTTCTAGATTTTACAATATAGGTAAGACATAAAAATTACCTTTCTATATGAAAATACTCTCATCAGAGCTAGTCCATTTGGGATTTGGCAAATATGTGCGTTCTGACCAAGTGACAGCAGTTATACCAATAGAAGAGGAGCGAGGCCCAGGACGACGAACCTTTGTTCACGTTCAAGGGCAAAACGATCCAATTATCGCCTCTCGCGCTGAAGATACCATCGTGCGTGATTTGGTACAGGAACCACGCGAAGTTACCCAAGCCCGTCAGCAGCAGGAAATTCTTCAAGATTTATTGGTTAATTTAGCTAATGTTAATTCCACTGTGCGACGAATTAACCGTGATGAAGGCAGTTTGGATCTCGATTTGTTAGAGCGACGAATTAAGCAAGTCCTGGAAAATTAATTGCAGAAATCAGCAAACTAAATAACGGAGAACGATATTGCTGAATACAATTACAGACCAAGTTTCAGTATCAGATACACAAACAAAATCGCCAAGGTTGTGGATACCTGAACGGGTACTGTTTACACCTGCTGCTCTAGATGAGGATTGGGGGCAGCAGATTCTTAAACGTGTGCAGTCACTCAACTTACCAATAGAAGAGTTATCACAGAACCGCCTGAAAGGTCTGCGCGGTGAGTCTGAGCGCGATACTTATAACATCGCCAAGCGTACCTTAGCGGTAGTTACTGCACCGCCCAGTTCTTTTAAGCTGAGTCCCATCCCACCTTCTGCGGATTGGCAGTTTCACATTGCCGAAGGTTGTCCTGCTCATTGTCAATACTGCTACCTAGCTGGTAGCTTGTCGGGGCCACCTGTCATCCGCACTTTTGCCAACTTACCGCAGATATTAGAGAATTTAGCTAACTACGAGCAACAGGGGAAAACCACAAGTTTTGAAGTTAGCTGTTACACAGACCCATTGGGTATTGAGCATTTAACTGGAAGTCTTGCTGAATGTATCCGTTACTTTGGCACTCGTACCAATGCACATCTGCGTTGGGTATCGAAGTTTGATGCTGTGGATGGATTACTCGATTTACCACACAATGGCAATACTCGCTGTCGGATGAGCGTTAATGCAGCACCGATTTCTGGCAAGTTTGAAGGTGGCACGGCATCCGTAGCATCCAGACTGAATGCATTGCGACGGTTGGCGTTACCACAAGAGCGTGGCGGTGGTGGCTATCCAGTAGGCTTGGTTATCGCGCCAATTATGCCGATAGACGATTGGCAGATGCACTATAGTCGCTTGTTTGACCAGATAAACGAGGCATTAGATTTTGACTGTAATCTTACCTTTGAGTTAATCTCGCATCGGTTCACACCTGGGTCAAAAGAAGTGTTACAAACTTGGTATCCGCAATCCAAATTAGAGATGGATGAGGCAAAGCGCAGTGTCAAGCGTAATAAGTTTGGTGGGACGAAGTACGTTTACGAGAAGGACACAATGAAAGCGTTGCGTAGCTTTTTTGAGAGTGAGATTAGTAGGCGCTTTCCAAATGCTGAAACTCTTTATTGGACTTAGTACAGCATTTCATTAATTCGTAGCAAATTAAATTTGGCAAGATTCTGCAATGCCAATGCGTTGGCTTGCATTGCTAATGCGTCAGCTTAAATTGTTAATGCATTGCCTTGCAGTGTTCATGCATTGGCTTGCAGTGTTCATGCGTTGGCTTGCATTGTTAATGCGTTGGCTTGCATTGTTAATGCATTTTCCTGCATTAAAAACGTTACGCTTTTACGCAAAACTGTACTTAGAAGACTACTTTACTCAAATAGAGACTGTAATTCTTGAGTAAAAGAGCGATCGCAGAATAATATATCACTCTCAATAATTTTTAAGCGCTTCCGGCAGTTCTAAGGTTTCTCCAATCCTGGATAACTCTACACACCGATAGCATAAATCCGGCTACCATCTCAATTAACTTAACAAGAAGCAAAATTTCCTTGTTAAAGGTAAGCAAACTACCACTCCGGTTTTTCGCTGAGTTGAGCTACGCCTACGCAAAGCCGCATAATTTTGGCAGACGACAGGCGGCGTTATACATTAATAAGTGTATCTGCAATACCGGACTTGTTCTGGCTTAGTCTCAATAGCAAAGGTTTGGAGATGTTTACTTTATCAGAAACTTCTATCCTGGCGGCAATCCTACTGGTAGCTTTAGGCATTTTGGGCTGGGGCTTTTATCGCGCCAGACCTTTTGGTAAACTGGGAATCTTAGCCTGGTTACAGTCGGTGGTGTTGATGACTCCCTGGCTCCTGTTTTTTGGATTGTTTGCCGCAGGGATTTACATCAATATAGCGGGTATATTGTTCTTAGTGGTGACTTCCGCCGGATTGTACGTCTACTTGGGCAGACAGTTACGCGCAGCTGGGCAAGATGCCATCCTCAAACAACGCGCAACAGAAAGACTCGCGGCTAATTCCTCACTTGAAGCCAATTCCCCGAAACCAACAGTAGCAGAACTGAAACCGGAGATTCCGCCAATACCAGAAGAAGACTTGAATGCAATTAAAGGTATCTTTGGTATCGATACGTTTTTTGCCACAGAAACCATTGCCTATCAAGATGGAGCTATTTTCAAAGGCAATTTGCGGGGAGAACCAGAAGAAGTTCACAACCGTCTAACTGCAAGTTTGCAGCAACGCCTTGGCGAGCAATATCGCCTATTTTTAGTGGAAAACACGGATGGGAAACCAGTGGTAATTGTCCTGCCGAGCCGCAACGATCCCCGGCCGATGTTGTTATCCCAAAAAGCTTTTGCAGGTATTTTGTTAATAGCAACCATTGCCACAAATCTAGAAGCTGCTGGATTACTGCTGAATTTTGATTTCTTTGGCAATCCAGGGCGATTTCAAGAAGCTTTGCCTATAGGTGCTGGGATATTTGCGATTTTAGTGGCTCACGAAATTGGTCATTGGTTACTTGCTAAACGCCACCAAATCCGTCTTAGCTGGCCTTTCTTTCTACCCGCAGTGCAAATTGGTTCCTTTGGGGCAATTACCCGCTTTGAATCTTTGTTACCCAACCGCAAGGTATTATTTGATATTGCCTTGGCAGGGCCAGCCGCAGGTGGTATCGTTTCCTTGTTAATGCTGGTGACAGGCTTACTACTTTCTCACCCAGGTAGTTTATTTCAATTGCCCAATCAGTTTTTCCAAGGGTCGATTTTGGTAGGAAGTTTGGCGCGAGTTGTCTTGGGTTCGGCGTTGCAGTCATCTTTGGTAAGTGTTCATCCCCTAGTGATAATTGGTTGGTTGGGGTTAATTATCACCGCTTTGAACTTGATGCCTGCAGGACAACTAGATGGTGGGCGTATTGTTCAGGCGATTTATGGACGCAAAACCGCAGGACGCGCAACGATTGCAACCTTAATTTTACTGGCGTTAGTGTCTCTTGGTAATATGATTGCCATGTACTGGGCGATCGTGATTTTCTTCTTGCAACGAGATCAAGAACGCCCCAGCTTGAATGAAATCACTGAACCCGATGATGCTAGAGCCGCTTTGGGGCTTTTGGCTCTATTCTTAATGATTACTACACTCTTACCTCTAACTCCCGGTTTGGCTGGGCGTTTGGGAATAGGATAATGCTGAGTTAGCAATATAGACATCTTGCAAAAGTAACTTTTGCAAGATGTTGGGCAAAGGTTAAAGAGGAAGGTAAAATTCCATACCTTTACCCTTTAACCGTTCCCCCTTTTTCCCACTTCTGCAAGAAGTCTAATGAGTTGTAGTTGGAGATTTTGCGATCGCCTTGCAGACTTTATTGAAAAACCTGCTAGTCATTTTAAAAAGACTAGCAGGCATGGCTTATCATCAATCGGAGCGGCGGGATTCGAACCCACGACCTCCACTACCCCAAAGTGGCGCGCTACCAAGCTGCGCTACGCCCCGGTCAGAATTACCATCATATAGCAATACTCTTAGATAATCAAGAGGCTCATTTAAAAAACTTTAAGCATCCCAGCAGCTTGCAGTAAATCTGGAACAGCAGAAGCACTCCATTTACCCTCTACACATCGCCCTGTATTCAAAATGAAGCACAGACTGTAATCATGAGGATAGCCTTCTACCTCCATCCATAATAAATCGCTTTCGGCTTCACAAGCAATTTTTTCCTCTTCCATTAATTCCGTTGCGAGTTGCTTCATGGTGTCCGCTAACTGTGCTAGTAGACGGCAAAAATCATTCAACTCAGCTTCGGTTAACTCAATTGCCCAATCATCTGTACCGACTAAACCTTTAAATTCAGGTGCATCGGGATTCCAGCCAATACGCCAACCAAATCCGGTTTTTACAACGCGTTCCATAATTAGTTAAAAGTGAGGAGTTATGAATTTACAACTTATAACTCCTAAATTTCCCACTATCTAAGTAGTTCAGCACCTCCTCGTTGGGGTGGCTGTGGGGTAGTTGATCTACTCGGACTGGGTGCGGTATTCGGTTTAGGAGATAGAGTATTTTGGGAAGTAGGATTAAATATGTTGACTAAGACTTGCACTAGAGCATCTCGCTGGCTGCGGGTGAGACGGGTTATGGCTTTGCGATCGCCTTCCATAGGGTTTTCCCGTAGTGAATCATAGCCTGGATAGGTAGTATCATACATAATTTCATTCGCCCCCAGGTAATCAGCTAAAGTCAGCTTCCAATCTAAGCGATAAATTGGGGCCCGCCCTTTAGTATAAATGTGATATCTAATCAGGCGATTTGCCAGAGTGCTGTTTTCTGCAACTTTCCCATTTTCTTTGCTGATATACTTGTTTTCTCGTGGGAAATCTGGCAATTGCTGGTACACCAACTGCCAAACATCACTAGGTGTTATTCTCTGAGCATAAGCAGGTTGGATACTAAACAAACTTGTGTATATTGATTTGCCCGCCCCTGAACTCAAAGCAATTACACCCACTACCATTAAGGCAGTGAGTGTTTGCCAGGGCTTGAGTAGGGGTTGAATGAACGATTGATGTTTGCTCATCCTGCCTTCTCTAAAGCCTTTTTTTATAGTTCGCCAATAATCTCTGGTTGAGTCAATTCATCGGACATTTCGATAATTGCTCTTAGCACTGGCTTCATCATCGCATCTTCGTTATTTTCAAAATCTTCATAACGCCGACGTTTAGCACGATTGGCCACCTGAACCGTAATGCGGTAACGATTTGAGGCTGCACTAATCAGTTCCTCAGCTCGGTGCATAATCTGAGACTGAGTTGTCTCGAACTTAGAACGCTTTAGCATAATCAGTGGTTCTTGGGGTCATTCCCCAGTGTAGCAGTACTGATAAATCTGTTGTCTTGTATTTAATCGCCAGCAACCTTTCTGTTGATAGAGGCTAAGAGCCTTCTAGTCATTTTATAAGTTACTTATAATACTATCTGACTAAAGTCACACATCCTTATGGCTGACCTTGTGGAAACTGCTATCAACGCGGGAAACTTCAATACCCTGGTGAAAGCTGCTCAAGCTGCAAATCTCATAGAAACTCTAAAGAGTCCTGGTTCTTTGACACTATTTGCACCAACTGACGAAGCTTTTGCCAAGCTGCCAGAAGGAACTTTAGATTCCCTACTAAAAGACATTCCCAAGCTCCAGAAAATTGTGGCATATCATGTCGCTAGTGGGGATGTTCGATCTGATGATTTGGTACAGATTAATGAGGCACAGACGCTTGAAGGGTCAATTGTAGCGATTGAGTCTACTGACGGCAAATTTAAAGTGAATAACGCCAATGTTATCAAAACAGACATTTTGACAGACAATGGCGTGATCCATATTATTGATGAGGTTTTGATGCCTGCAATGGTAGCTGGGAGATAAGGGCATTGGGCATGGGGCATTGGGAAATGAAAAGTCTTCCTAGTCCCCAGTCCCCAGTCCCCAGTCCCTAGTCCCTAGTCCCTAATCCCCAAAATGCAGCCACTGCGTGCGGGAAGAGTTAATAACAACTGTTCACCATTCCACTCAACTTCAGCAGTACCATATAACAGCTTGTTGGGTTGAGTATGCAAACTAGCCACATCTACATTTGCAGTCGCCGAACTTGTGCCAGCGTTTATAGCGATTATCAATTCTTCTGTGCCTAAAGTTCGTGCAAAGATATACAGTTGTCCTTGAGCATAGAGGACTCGGTAATCACCTGTACGCAAGGCTGGGTATGTTTGGCGGATGGTAATTAATTGACGATGAGTATTGAAAATTTCTTGATTCCAGTTAGCCTCTAAAGGAAAGCCACGCCGTGAGTCGGGATCTATGCCACCAGGTAAGCCAACTTCATCACCATAGTAAATACTGGGGGCACCGGGAAAGGTGAGTAACAGTAAAGTCGATAATTCTACACTTGCTATATCACCGCCTGCAATGGTCATCAATCGTGCTGTATCGTGACTTGCTAACAAATTGAGTTGAGTTAGCTGAATTTCCCAAGGGTAAAGTTGCAGTACTTCTTGGATTTTGGTGGCGTACTCGGCAGCAAATAAGGGTGGGTAGGGTTGATAGTCGCGGCTTTGGACTTGTTCTAAGACTACGCGATCGCCAGCCGCAAAAGCAATTGTCGGCCCAGCAAATAGATAATTCATCACACCGTCAAATTGCGTTCCATCCAACCACTGGCGGGAATCTCCCCACACTTCGCCCACAATATAGGCTTCGGGATTGATGGCTTTAGTGCGATCGCGGAATTCCTGCCAAAAACCAGGAGTTTTTATTTCAAATGGTACATCCAATCGCCAACCATCAATGCCGAATTTAATCCAATATTCGGCAATTTCCATAATGTATTCTCGTACTTCTGGATTGTCGTGGTTAAATTCTGGCAAAGCGCGATTTCCCGCCCAACCCACGTAGTTTGCAGGGAACTCACCGTTATAAGGTGAAAGGGGCCAGCCTTCTATTTTGAACCAATTCACCCAAGGTGAATGAGGGCCATTTTCTAAAACGTCGTGGAAAAAGAAAAAGCCACGGCTGGAATGGTTAAATACCCCATCTAGAACGACTTTGATATTCCGTTTATGGGCTGCATCTAGCAATTCTTTAAAAGCCTCGTTGCCCCCCAGCATCGGGTCAACTTGATAATAATCGTGGGTATGATAGCGGTGATTACTGGCGGATTGAAAGATAGGTGTGAAATAAATCGCGTTAATCCCCAAATTCTGGATGTAGTCTAAATCCTCCATGATGCCCCATAAATCGCCGCCTTTATAACCCTGGAGGGTTGGCATAGAGTCCCAATCTTCCCAACGGGCTTCTTGCAATAACCGTTTACGCGGCTGTTTGCTTCTGGCAAAGCGATCTGGGAAAATTTGGTAGAAAACAGCGTGCTTTACCCAATCTGGTGTTTGAATTTGCATGAATAACTTTTTGTACGTTCAGAAGCGATCGTTGCAAATATTAGCTTCTTTATGACTCTTACTTATGATAGAGAATCTGTAATTTGTCAGTAGTCATTAGAAATTTATACCAATTTAACAATTTTAGCTACAGTAATCATCTTTGATTTTTGCGAAGCTAGGTACAATTAAAAGAGCCTTCTTGCCTATTGCCCATCGCGCTTCGCCCACATAAATAAAAATAGATTAGTATACAACTTGTTAGTATTTAATAATTCTTAAATTTATCTTTTTTATTTATTACTTAATTATTCTTAATTTTATTTTTTTAACTTTGTCCGTAATGATTTAGGCAGATAGTGGATTAGTTTAATAGCTCCATAAAAATTACCTCTTAGCTCAGTCTTGGGTAATTCTGAGATGCGTCTGCTCAAAGATATCTCATGAGTACAGAAAATCACTATTAGGAGACATAATTCAGGGATATGAGTTATGAATTAGCAATTGTCTTAGGAATTACTTGCCGCCTCCTAAGCTTATTTGATGTTATCTATCAAAAAATAGATAACTATAGTCGCATCAAATAATCAAGGCGAAAAAACTGCATAGTCTGCATTAATGCCAGAGCGACTTATGCTAATAAACTACTTTGCTTTCACCCAATAAATTGAATTTGAGGTAAAAATGAGACACGAAAAACTTTCTCCCGGACTACTGTTGGCATTTCAAGACTATCAAAATGAGGGAGATAAAGCTTTAGTTACACACAAGCGATCGCTTGGCATCATTGCCCACAAAAGCCCAGTCAAGCCAACAAAGAGCGTCGTTTTTATCTATTGCGATCCTGATGCAGACTTGAGTTATTTATCACAATATAACATTGAAGTCAATCAAAACTCTGGGAGTGTGCGGACGGCTTTTTTACCGATAGAAAGTTTAGATGTCTTGTCTGAAGAAGATGTTATCCAACGCATCAAGCCATCACGCAAACTTCATTTGAGGATGGACACTGCAATGGGAGCAGTCAAACTCCCGGAGTTCCAGAACAAAACTGGACTGACTGGTAAAGGAGTAATCATCGGCATTATAGACAGTGGCATTGATCCGAAACACCCCGCTTTTGCTGGACGAATTTTACACATTTGGGATCAAACACTGCCAGGGCCAGGAGTAACCGAAGGCGGCTATGGGGCGGAATTTACGGGAGCGCAACTGACAATTTCTCAGGATACTGGCGGTCATGGTACTCATGTTGCCGGAATTGCCGCCGGTGCCGATGCTAGCTATGGTGGTGTCGCACCAGAAGCGGAATTAGTTGTCGTCAGGTCAGATTTACAGGATGCCCATATTGCTGATGGTGTGCGTTACATTTTCCGAATTGCTAGAGAGTTAGGACGCGCAGCCGTGGTGAATCTCAGCTTGGGCGGACACGCTGATGCCCATGATGGTAGTGATTCCTTATCCAAAGTTATTGACGCGGAAACTGGCCCTGGAAGAATAGTTTGCTGTGCTGCGGGTAACGAAGGAAATGATAACATTCATGGACAAGCGATAATACCCAGTGGACACACTCGTGGTATGCGCTTTAATGTTCCTTTGAATCAAATAGGCATAGTTTGGTTAAATGCTTGGTATTCCAAAGACAGCGAATTAGAAGTGTCTGTGCGGAGTCCTAACGGTTTTGTCACCCCATTCCAAAAAATAATTACTGACGGTAATGCCGCACAAGATTACCAGTTACCAGATGCAAGGGTGCAATTAGCGACACCAGCGCCAGATAAAGCCAATGGCGACCATAATTTCTTTGTGCAAATCCGGGGTATTGGCTCCTCGCCAGTTATGGGAGGTGTTTGGCAACTGCGAGTTCGCAACAGTTCTGCAACTGACACACGTTTAGATGTATGGACATTAGATGACACTTCATCAGTGTTTTTTACAGGTAAAAGTGTGAAAGATGCGCTAAAAATTGGTTCGCCAGGAGCCGCCAGCAGTGCAATTACAGTTGCCGCCTATACTACTAAAACCAAGTACACAGATATTGATAACGAAGTGCGAGAAATGGGGTTAGAATTGCACACTATTTCGGAATTCAGTAGTGAGGGGCCTCTACGGAATGATGCACACAAGCCGGATGTAGCAGCACCAGGAGCAATGATTATTTCAACACTTTCTGCCGATGCAAATTTTGACCGCTCATCGATGATTAATTCTAAGTTTGTGGTGCAGGCTGGTACGAGTATGGCGACACCATTTGTTAGTGGGTTAGTAGCATTACTATTGCAGCGAGATCCCAATCTCGATCCGGCTGCTGTGAAAGACTTGCTACGTAAAAATAGTGCAATTCCTGGAAAACCCGCAGGGACATTTGATGAGAAATGGGGTTATGGAGTTATTAACGCTTTAAATCTGTAATTAGCCTCAGAGATGCGATATATTTAACACATTTAACATAATAAATATATCGCGTCTCTTGAAGATTATACGGCTACTAAATTCAACAGCGCTAATTTAAAATTGCTGACTTGACAGATGCAATTTAAATCAGAATAACTGCTCTAGATGCTGATTTTTAAGGAGAAAATTTGAGTAGTACTTTGATCGAAAAATAGGGAATATTAATATACAAGCATAATCTGCATTTAGACTCTCAATAAACCTCAAAGCCAAAGAGAACAGCAATTAATCTGTAATTGGATATAGTAAATCACCCATCAAATCTATACAGAGATAGGCAATAAAAACTCGTAAGTTTGATATCGTCGTTATACGATAGGTTAAAAATTGCCTGCTTTTTACCCACTTACTGCTTTATGGATTTTCAAAAGCTAGATGCTGCCCTTGCTACAGCGCTCAATGATGTTCAAAACCCAGAAGAACCGAGTTTAGAAGTTTTCATCCATACTGAACCAATTTTAGACTCTGCTGCAACTGCTGTTTTAGAAAATTTAGGCATCAGTGGTGTTACTAGTGGAAGAGATATATTTACGGCAACACTGTCACTAAATGCAATTTCCCACTTGTCAGAGGAACCTTGGGTAAAATATTTGAAGCGATCGCAGCAATTGCGTTTGAGCATAAATAAAGGCAAGTTGGGTGTTTAATGACCCTTTTCTGACCCTATACTACGCAGACAGTTTTTTGTATTTACTGTGAATTAGGTTGTTTTTTTTCTGGAAACTTACACTTCACCTCAATTTCCAGATTACCTACAGCACAGCATTCAGTAATTTCAGTAGTAATAATTTTTTGAAGAACAGCCAAAAAATCTGTCAGCATGACTTGGCATGAATTATTAATTACATGATTCTTAACCTTTGATTGACTGAAAGATAGATCCTAAAGATGCGTCTAATTCGATACAATTTATAGGCAGAGAGAGCCGAGGAGAACAAGGTGGTCTTATTAAAAGGCTTTGAGATCGAGATATATACTGGCACACCTCAAGGTGAAATCGTCGGTCTCTCCGACAAAATTATTGCAGCCTTGGATGGATTTATGCGGGAGCCAGATAGCCGCAATGTAGAATACATAACCCAACCATCCCATAATTACGAAAATCTATTGTGTGCCTTGCTGCGTCCTCGGCGGGAGTTGCGAAACTACCTCAATCACTTGGGCGATTACACCTTGATACCGGGAAGTACTTTATCGTTAGGTGGCGGCGATCGCTTTCTGCGTTCCGATCCAGCAAATCCCTATCATGACTACATTGAGAACACCTACGGGACAAAAGTAGTCACCGCCAGCGTACATATTAATATAGGCATCAGCGATCCAGAAGTATTAATGCGGGCGTGTCGGGTGATCCGTATGGAAGCACCTTTATTTCTCGCCCTCAGCGCCTCATCTCCCTTCCTAGATGGCAAAACTACTGGCTATCACTCCACTCGCTGGGGCTTATTTCCGCAAACGCCTAACCATGTACCTTTATTTGCCAGCCACGCCGATCATATCCAGTGGGTGGAAGATCAACTCGTTGCCGGAACCATGCAAAATGTTCGGCATTTGTGGACATCGGTGCGACCAAATGGCGATCGCCGCCCTTATGATTTAAATCGCCTAGAACTAAGAATTTGCGATTTAGTCACAGATCCTATTGCCTTACTAGCCATTACTGCCTTATTAGAAGCGCGTTTATTGCAAGTAATCGAAAATCCTAACGTCGATCCTTTAACTCAAAGTATTTTCTCTAACGAAGAACTCGTCGCCCTCACTGCTGAAAACGAAGCGGCTGCGGCTGCTGATAGTCTTGATGCTAATTTGAGGCATTGGCAAGATGGTAGAAGCATCCTAGCTAGAGATTGGATTACCCAAATGTACCAAGATGTTTGGGCGATCGCTAAACAACGAGGCTTTAGCTGTTTTCTTTCTCCATTGCACAAAATTCTCCGCGAAGGTAATGAAGCTCAACAGTGGTTGCAGTTACACACAGTCGGTTTTGACAGCCAGCGCGTCATCACTCAGGCTATTCTCGCCACCCAAGAACGCGAAATCGAACTCGAAGACAAATTGTGTTCGTCCCTACTAGCTTAATTGAAGAGGCAGAGGAGCAGGGGGCAAGGGAGCAAGGAACACGGAGAGATGAATTAATAACCAATGCCCAATGCCCCATGCCCAATGGTAGATTTCTTTGGAGATAGTACTAGCCCTAAAATACACAAGTGATTAATCTTTCTACATAAAACTTAATATTTCCCAATTTTAGCCAAATATCCTCTCAGGGATTGCTCTGGGAGGGTTTGTGCTATTGTTTTAAAAAACTAATCGATGGATGATGCTTGATTATTATTAACAAAACCTATGAATAGCCTCTACCCTTTGGTAGATTTAACATTGACAATAAATTGTTTTATACAATACGTAGATTATACGGACAATGCCCCAGGTCGTTTTAGTTAACCCACAAATTCCTCCTAATACAGGTAATATTGCTCGTACTTGTGCAGCAACAGGTACAGAGTTGCATTTGGTAGGGCCCTTGGGGTTTGAAATTAGCGATCGCTACCTCAAAAGAGCCGGCTTAGATTACTGGCCTTATGTCAAACTCCACTATCACGAATCCCTAGAAGCCTTTAAAACCGTACATCAAGAGCGTGGAGGCAGATGGTTGGGTTATACCGTTGGTGGTAATTTTAGTTACGTCAGCTTTCAATATCAAGCCGATGATTGGCTACTATTTGGTAGTGAAACTACGGGCTTACCACCAACAATTTTGTCAGATTGCGATGCTACTCTGTATATTCCCATGAGCCAACCAGGGGTTCGCAGCTTGAACTTGTCAGTCAGTGTGGCAATTGGCTTATTTGAAACCCGTCGCCAGTTAGGCTATCTACAATAGTTGTTTCCCTTCATGAGCTAAGTATATTTACTTATTATCTCTAAAAAAATCTATCTAAACTGGAGAATTTCGGTAACAAGATTTTTTTGTTTACGGCAAAATATGTAAAAGAATATACCAATTTATGGGTTTATTCGCCAATTGTAGTGGAAGATACTTACAAAGAGAGGAAGGTTATTATAAGAAATTTATATATAAAACTTGAGATAATGCCAAATTTGAATGATAGATTTTGATGAATTTGAAGCATCCTAAATTGGGAACAAAAGCGCTAAAATCCAGTCATATCATGTATTTGAGCTGTTTTTGCTCAATGAACTCCCAAAAGCAGCCTAAAATTAGACGATAGTTAATACGGTTGTTTTTTAGGGAATAATCAACGTAAAGTCTCGTGTTGAGAAGACTGATGGGCTAGAAATATCTTGAAGATATCTACAGCAGGGGGCATCACTTTTCCAGAAGTCGCAGCAATTTATTTTTCGGCAGCGACTATGGACTAGGCAAATCATTTGTTTAGTCCCCGTGATTGACGCAAGACAAGCGCGGATAATGGTAAAGAGTTATAAACGTCCTAAGTGGTGTTAGGAGTGGTTCGGACAAGTAAACACAGCAAACTTTAAGTTTTGCTAATACATGTAAACTTGTCTAAATCAGAGAAGCAGGTTAATCTTGCGTAAGCATCTCTGGTGAATGTGATCTTGATCTATCATTTGTTGTGATCTAAATCATTGACTAGTATCCAACTGAAAAATCGAGGTCAGTTAAGCGCTAGTGATCATAGGAGGTCGTCTTTGAAACGAGCATTAAAAAAGAGAGTAAAAGCTGTGTTGAACAATAACCCCAACAGCGATGATGCCCCGGTAGAACTGCAAAATGTGATGAATCCAAAAGTTAACCGCCGGGTGCGGACAAAAGCCGCCATGATTGGCTTGGCAATCTCTATGGGAGCAACCAGCCTTTTGGTGACTCGACAAAGCGATCAAGCCCAAGCAGCGGTGCCAGTAGGCAGCCAAAAGGCTTCCTCTTCGATTCCCGCTGCTCCTGACACTGAAGTGAAATTCGCCTCCACAAAGCTGGAGTCCCAAGCAGTCTCATCAGCGAGCGTGCCGGAAAATCCTGTGATCGTGGAACCAACGGCAGTCTCACAAGTGCCTGGGCTTGAAGCTAAATGGCAAGTCGCGGCAAATGGAATGTCTTTGCAAATTCCTGCATCAGAAACATTTTCCCAAGCAACAGCTGGTTATAAAAATTCCACCAACCTGAAGCCGCAAGTGGCACAGGGATTGAACAACACATTAGCCGAGACTAGTTTCCCAACAGTCAATAATTTGTCTGACTATAGTGCTGATAGTGTTGGCAGTACAAATGTTTTATTGAATGCCCAGCCACAAACAGTGGCAACATCTGGTGCAGTCAACGGTGAGATAAATGCACAACTTAAGGCACAACAAGAGTTTGCACTGAATCGCTTACAAGAAAAATCTAATCGGTTAAGAAAAAGTCTCGCACAGTTACAGTCTGGGGAAACTGAAAACTTCTCACCAGCTGATATTGGTTTGGCACAGCCGACGACTGGAGTTGAAAAAACTGCATTAGCCCAGCCGAATACTTCTGACGATGCAAGCAAAGCGAACTTGATATCGAAGTTAAAACAGAAGAATCAGGCGAGTGCAATTGTAGCAGTACCAGCTACACCAACAGTTATTGCGTCTTCGGCTCGAACCGCCTACGAAGTTAAGCCTGGAGATACACTAGCAGCGATCGCCAGCAAATACAATACTTCAGTATCAGAACTAGTTAAGGTAAATAACCTCAACAATCCCAATGAACTGAAAATTAGTCAAAAACTAATTATTCCTGGTGGTCAAGTTGAGGTAACAGTAGCGAATCAAACCACTGTAGTGAGCCAACCTGCTGTAGCGAGTCAACCTACTTTTGTGGAGTCCAGCAAAACTCCAAAAGTAGCTACCTCTCCTATGAACATCGGTAGTGCAAACTCCTATCTACCAACTACTTCACAATCACCATCTATTGCCGACAACAGCAGCGTTGCCGTCCCCACATCGGTAATTGCGAACAATCAGGTTCAGGCAAATAGTGCCACTGACTTAGAAGTACGCCCTACCACTCGTACTAGGTCTTATGGTGTTGGTGGTGAAGATCCAGTGCCAACAGCTTTTGCTGAAATACAACAGCCTCAAACACCAGCAAATAGAGTAGCACGGGGAAATAATAATGACCGTTTGCGCGGCTTGCAAGCGGAAATTCAGAGATTACAGCAGAAATACCGCGCTCAACAGTCTGGTAATTTAGTTGTGCCAGCAGCTAGCGATACTAATAATGCTGCAATGCTCACTCCTGTTTCTACTCCTAATAATTTCATCGTACCTAACTCTGCTATTCGACCAAATAGTGTAGCGATACCAATTCCAGTTCCTACACCTATTAGAGCTACCTATAGCGCTCAACCAATCAAGCCCCAATTCCGTACTAGTGTACGTCCTACCGAACCAGTAAACCCAGAATTCTTGCCCAATCTCGGTTCTGCTAGTCAGTGGACTCCCGCTCGCACTCAATCTCCTACAAGAATTGCAACCCCTCCTGGAAGAGTAAATGCCTCTGACTCCTTAGGAAAGATGCGGGGAACCACAGTTACTCCACAGATAGTACCGCCTTTGGCAGCAGTGGATCAATATCTACCCAGACCCATTGACGAACTGACACCTCCTCCATCTTCCTCAACCTTAGCTAAATACACATGGCCGGCAAAAGGTACTCTTACCTCTGGTTATGGCTGGCGCTGGGGTAGAATGCACAAAGGAATTGACGTTGCTAACTCCACTGGTACACCAGTTGTCGCCTCAGCTGAGGGTACGATAGAAAAAGCAGGTTGGAACAATGGTGGCTACGGCAACCTTGTCGAAATCCGTCATCCTGATGGCAGCACCACTCGCTATGCTCATAACAGCAAGATCCTAGTGCAACCTGGTCAGCAGGTACATCAAGGAGAAACAATTGCTTTAATGGGCAGCACTGGTCATAGTACTGGGCCACACACCCACTTTGAAATCCATCCATCAGGTAAGGGTGCTGTTAACCCAATCGCCATGTTACCGGATCGCATATAATTTCTTGGCTATCTGTAACTAAATCATTGCCTTGTTTTGTTGAGGGAGTTTACCTCCCTCTTTTGCCTTTTATAACCTTAACAGGGATAAAAGCTGTAAGAAAATTGCAAAAATCCTAGTATTGAGCAAATTTGTATGCTATACTAGTTTATGATTTGAAGATGTATGGCTCAGTAGCTCAGTTGGTTAGAGCGCGGGACTCATAAGCCTGAGGTCGTTGGTTCAATTCCAACCTGAGCCACTTTAAAAGAAGGATTATATAAGGGTTTCAGCTTCTAGTCATCTGTAGCATTAGGGAGCTTAATTTCTAATATAAGGCTCTTTTAACTATCAAATGACTATGCTTATTCAAGAACGTGATAGCCATGAAAGGTCGTTTAAGATGAAGATTGCCTAGACTTTTGTTCAATTGTAATCAGAAATACTTATCTTTGAACTTTATCCTGACGTGAGTTCGACGGAACTAAAAAATGGCAGGAGGTAGTGCAGGCAAATCTTTTGGGTAAATGTCAATTGAAGGTTTTTTAGGCAAATAGGTATAAGCAGCTAAACCAGCCATCAAGTTAACCAAAA
>NZ_JADEXU010000054.1 GCF_015206895.1 Nostoc sp. LEGE 12450
AGGGGGGCAAGAGGACAAGGTGACAAGGTGGCAAAAGTTTAGAACTTACAACAAGTCTTTCTCCTTGTCCCCAAGTCCTCTTTCCCATGCCCAATTGTTAAATGTTGTAACGTTTCTACAAGGGTTTTAGGTAATGCTTCATTAATTTTTGGAGATATCTATGATCGTTCATCAAAACTAGAAAGAGATAATTACCATGAAAAATGATAAATCCTCTCCTATTCGCCTGTTAATCGTTGACGATCAGAGCCTCATTCGTCAGGGACTGAAAGCAATGCTAGAACAGGAACCTGATTTGGAAGTGGTCGGTGATGCTGAGAATGGTAAAGTTGCTCTAGAGCTTGTTGCAGAACTTCAGCCCGATGTGGTGCTAATGGATATTCGGATGCCAGAAATGGATGGGCGAACTGCAACAAAACTGATTATGCAAAGCTTTCCTAATATCAAAGTTCTCGTCTTGAGTACATTTGATGATGATTCTTATCTAACAGGGGCAATGCGTGCAGGTGCAAAAGGATATTTGCTTAAAGATATGCCTTCAAGTGAGCTAGCAGATGCAATTCGCTTTGGGCATTCTGGCTATACTCAATTTGGACCGGGGTTATTTGATAAATTATTAGTTACGGAAGCAGCTTCAGCTAACCAAAATTCCGCTTCATCAAAGCCATCGGAAATTACCGCACGAGAACAAGAGGTTTTATGTTTGATCGGTGTTGGTGCAACTAACCGCGAAATTGCCCAACAACTTTATATTACCGAAGGAACGGTAAAAACTCATGTGACGAGTATTTTAAGCCGCCTCAATCTCAAAAATCGATCGCAACTGGCAATCTATGCAAATTCCGTTCTCAATCAAGAAAAAAAACTATCCGGGAAGCTACCCGAATAAACCAGAGGGCGATAAAACAATTCTAGGAATAGCCCTTTCAAAGTGGGTAAAAATTTTGGTCAAAAAATTCCTCTTCAATTTCTTGACTCTGTGTTCTCTGCGCGGCAGTCGCTCATGGGGGAAACCCCCTTGGCGTTAGCCTCTCCCTTTGGGAGAAGACCGCGCTGCCTTGTCTCTGTGGTTAAATAAATTATTTTTAAACCGCAGAGGCACAGAGAATCCAGTGCTTTGGGGAGACAGCGCCGTGGGCGGGTTTCCCGACTTGAGGCGACTGTCGTCGGGTTCCCCGACTTGTAGCAACTGGCGTAGCGCAGAGAGAAAAAAAGAGATTTTACAAGTCACCTTGAAAAGGTTAGTCTAAAATTCTTATATAAAACATCTCAACAAGGGGATTTTTCTCTTGTTTATTAATATTTATTGCTTAATCTTATAAAATAGGTAGTCAGCCGTATAATTCACGCTAATTTCTCTGTTTTCGGATGATTTATCACACCCTTGAACAGGAGCTTTTCCACCAACTGTGTTAATCCGTTGAATCCAATTTACTTGGCGGAAGAGACCATTTCCTTCATGAGATTGCGCTTCTAATGATAGCCAGGGAATGGCATCGTCTTGTGGTGCATTTACCTTAGATTTCAATTTCCCTAAAACTTTGCTACCGTCTTTGGCTTCCCAGGTAGGGCCTGCATAATGCTTGCCCAAATCTTGCCCTTGCTCATTCAGCAACACGGCATCGGGAGCCTTAAGCGTCCACTCATACTGCTCAAGAGATTCTGATTTCGGTTTGCAGATATAGATTTGTGAACCCTTGGCAGATGCTTTTAAGAGAAGTTGCTCACCATTTGGGACTTTTATAGTATCAGGGATCGCAGCGACATCCGCTATGCGTTGGGCAGGCTCCATAGTTCCTGCGATCGCAGTTTTTACAGAAACACCCCACCCATTCAACATCAGCAGCGAAACAATGAGGCTGCAATTTATCTGAATAATTTTACAAAAAGTAGGTGACATATTAGATATCTCCTTCATTTGTGATTTTAAAGCTTTTGTCGCGCCATCAGTTGGGCAAACAATCCTGGTTGATTGGCGAGTTGATCAAAACTGCCTTCTTGGACTACACGACCATTCTCGAATACATAGATGCGATCGGCGTTGCGAATGGTACTCAGACGGTGAGCGATCGCAATTCGTGTCACCTTCAAACGCTCTAAACTTTGACTGACAATAGCTTGAGTGCGGTTATCTAAGGCACTGGTGGCTTCATCAAATAACAAGATTTTGGGTTTTAATACTAGCGATCGGGCAATCAATAATCGCTGCCGTTGTCCTCCAGAAATATTAGTTCCTCCTTCACTAATTACCGTGTGCATTCCCATTGGCATCGATTCGACATCCTCGGCAAAACCAGCCATCCGCGCGGCTTCCCAAGCTTCATCCATCGAGATCATCGCTCCACTGGCGATATTCTCAAAGATGGATGCAGATGTCAATCGGCTATTTTGCATCACAACTCCTAGTTGCCGACGCACTGCATGAATATCTAACCCGGTTAAATCTTGTCCGTCATAATAAATCGTCCCAGATTCCGGGACATCAAACCCCAGTAATAATCGGAACAGCGTTGATTTTCCACTCCCCGAAGCTCCGACAAAAGCGATAAATTCCCCAGCTTCCGCATGGATGCTAACATCATCCAATGTTAATGGCCCGTCATCTCGATACCGGAAAATCACATGATCCACAACTAATCGTCCAGAAAGCCGACCTGGATCGGTTTTTTCCGAGTCAACTTCCGGTTTGGATTCCAGAATCGGCTGCGCTCGTTCCCACAAAGGAACCACTTGTAAGACATCTATAATCGTGCCGCTGAGACTGGTAGCTCCACCGATAAATGTGCCAAATGCCGCATTAAATGCTAAAAATACACCTGTAGATAAACCACCTTCTGGAGAATTGGCTTGCTGAAGTAAACTGCTGGCGAACCAGAAGAGGATTGCTGTAGTCAATACAGGCAAGATTTTATTAATCACAGCCAGAGCATCTTCAATGCCTTGGGTACTCAGCATCCATTTGATTTGCTGACTATACTGTTTTCCCCAAAAAGCAAAGGCGCGAGCTTCTGCGCCTGCAACTCGTAATTTGCTAACGCCGTTAATTAACTGCACCATCACCCCTGAGAGTTGCCCTTGTAACTCTAGTAAGGGACGAACCTTCCGCAGAGTGTAAATTCCTGAAACTAGAGTAATAGTAATGTTGACAAAAGCAACAAGAGTGGCAATTAATGCTAGCGAACCGTTGTAATAAAAAAGCAGTCCTAAATTCAGAAACGCAAACAAACTGGTGAAAATACTTCTGAGAACCGTACTACTGAGCTTTTGGCGGATTTGGCTAATGGCGCTCACCCGTGAGTTCAAGTCTCCAGTTGAGTACTGACGGAAGAATGATGCTTTTAAATTCAATAACCGATCCCAGACTGCTGCTTGGGTGGAAGCATCGGCAAAGGTTTCCACGCGCATGATTGCAAAGCCTTGGGCAAGTTGAAACAAGGTACTACCAAATGCAGTTGCTAGCAGCGCTAAGGCAATTTGCACTAATAAACCGCGATTGGCATCAGGAATGGCACTGTCAATCAAGATGGCCATAGCTTGGGGGACAATCATTCCTAATAAACTTGTCGCCATACCCGCAGCCAAGACAATCAACAATTCCTTGTAGTGTCCTTGGAGAGCAAATTTCAGTAAATCGATGGTGGTAAGGACTTTATCAGGTAATGGGCGATAGAAGGTATATCCTGTTAGCGCCAGTTTAATCGCACTTTTAGCATTAACCGGAGTGCGCGATCGCTTAATTGGATCAAAAATTTCATAGCGGGTATCAGATACAGGTAACAGCGCCACAGGATTGTTATCTTCTAGCGTGTAAGCCAGCATCGCACCGCAATCTTTCTTCCACCATTGACCCTGTAAAGCGATCGTTCTAGTTCGTAAACGAGAAGCACGAGCGATCGCTTGTAGGGGATCTTGAACTCGTTTCAGGTCTTCAGACTTGGCTGGTGGTCGAATCGTTACACCCAAAGTCCGCCCGACAGCACCAGCAGCGATTAGCAAAGCTTGGTCAAAATCATTTGCTTCAATTTGAGCAGAAGCGGCAATTTGCGGAGATTGCAGCAACGAAGCTAACTCGCCCAGCGTCTCCTTCATTACATGATCGTTGAGGTGTTGCCGTTCTTGAAATCGGTTTAATTCTACCGCTTTTTCCTGCTGTTCCAGAAGAAAAAGGCTCTGAAGAAAGTAGACTTGAATTTGGAAAATCCCCCTCAACAGAGTATTCGCATCCTCAATCTCAGACGTAGTTAGGATTTCTAGCTCGGTTGTATCTTCAGCTTGAAACCACATATCTGCACTCAACGGTACCAATCCTGATTGAGGCATAACTAACAGTTGCTCAAACCCCATCCAAACCGCGTAACCACGCTGAATTTGTACCCAGGATACCAGCTCTCGCTGTGGTTGGAAAATCTGACCATTGCTGAGTGAGAAATAGCGAACCCCTTCTTCTTGAAACGGCAGTCCAGGTGGAGTAATAGAAGACAGCGCCAATCCTAGTTGCTCAATCCATCCCTCTATTAAAGTTACGGCTTCACCATTGCGATCGGCAATAAATTCCCGAAAATCTTTCCTTGAAACTTTCATAAGTTCCGTTTCTTCAATCGACACCGCCAGAAGTTGATAGGGTATCGGCTGAGAATCACTAATGATGCCAAACATTGCCTGTCTAGTTCGGGTAGTAAATAAATAGCGGCGACTTCCCTCAGCAATTCCCTCTTTCACCGGAATCGCAAACACCGCCAATGAACCCGATTTTACGATCCAAATTGTCTTCGGGTCATTGAGAATAATTGGCTCATTACCTTTAAAGTGATAGTACTCTCCCGGCAGGGTAGCGCTGCGAATTTGATCTAACATATCTATTCCTGCTCCAAAAAATTAATATAAATAAAACTTACGCAAAATATCTCTCAAACTCTTATTTCTCCGTGCCCTCTGTGCCTCTGCGGTTCGTTATTCGCAATTTTTAATTCTAATCACTCTTCCTGAGCCGCTTCCCCTTCACTGCGAATCAATTGCAAATACTTACCTTCAACCCTCTGCAATTCTTCATGGCTACCGCGTTGCACCACCTTGCCGCGATCGAAAACAATAATTTCGTCACAATCCCGAATTGTGCTTAACCGATGCGCCACAATTACACAAGTACAGCCACGCTCCCGGAGTTTCTGATCGATCGTTTTTTCTGCCTCGGAATCGAGCGCACTGGTAGCTTCATCCATCACCAAAATCGCCGGATTATTCACTAAAGTGCGGGCAATTTCTAATCTTTGTCGCTGTCCACCGCTCAAATTAGATGCCCCTTCTGCGAGGTCAGCGTTGTAGCCTCCAGGCATGGAAAGCACTACATCCTGAATAGCAGCATCTTTACAAGCGCGAACTAAGTTACTAAAAGGCACAGTCGAATCCCAAAGTGTGAGATTGTCGCGCACAGTGCCGGCAAATAGCGAGATATCTTGCTCAACAAGCGCAATTGAGTTAGTGAGAATCGATCGCGGAATATGTTTTCTGGGTTTACCATCAAATAAAATCTCTCCCGCCCACTGTTCGTATAATCCACATACCAGCTTGGCGACGGTTGACTTACCCGAACCACTGCCACCCACTAAAGCAACTCGTTGACCGGGTTTAAGTGAAAGACTGAAATTTTCGATCAAGGGAGGTGCAGAGCGGTTATAGCCAAAGGTGATGTTACGGAGTTCAATATAACCCTGAAGCCGAACGTTTGCGGCAGGTAGTTGAGTTGGCGATATACTAATGTCTCGCTCTACGGCAGGGTCGATGGGATTGCGTAACACATCATCTAACCGACCTAAATTGCCTTCCATTTCTTGGAGTTCACCCGCTAAACTCACCAGATTATTTACAGGCTCTAAAAATCTTTGCATCAAGGCTTGAAAGGCAATGAGCATCCCAATACTGAGTACGCCATCCATTACCCGTAGCCCTCCCACTGCTAGCAAAAGCATGGATGTAATGGAGGTGAGAAATGATGGCAACACACCCAGGTTTTGATTAGTCGTATCCATTTCTTGCCGAGCATTAATAGCCTTAGCGTAATAACCTGCCCAGCGCGAAAAGAATTCTGACTCTAGCCCGGATGCTTTGAGCGTTTCCATACTTTGCAGTCCAGAAATCGCTACCCCATTGACTTTGCCTTGTTCTTGCATTAATCGCAGATTTGCATCGACGCGCTGCCGTGAAACCCATCGCCACACGCTGACATTCACGATTACAAAGGCAATGCCGATCGCAGTAAGAACGACATCATATTGCAACATGACTGCGGCATAAAAGACAACGGTGAAGGCTGAAATAACTGTCGTCGCTAATCTTCCTGAAAGCAGATTCGCCAAACTATCGTTGAGGCGAACACGGCTACTAATTTCACCGGCAAATCGCTGATCGTAAAAACTCACTGGTAGCCGCAGAATATGCCACAAAAATCGGCTAGACATCCCCACAGCTAGCTTAATTTTCATGCGTCGCAGAAATTGCAGCTGAAGCAATGTTAAAAAACCATTCAATATGGCTGTGAGGATCATCCCTAAAATTAATGGTCGCAACCAATCACTTCTGCCTTCAATCAAGACATTATCTACAAAGGCTTGGGAGAACGCAGGGATGGCTAATCCGGGAATCACTAACAGCAAGCCGGCGATCACACAATAAACCAACGCTCCCAGAGAACTCTGCAATCGATCCCATAAGGATAATGTCAGGCTCGGTTTCCGTCCTCCTGGCTGGAATTCTGCACTCGGTTCACCAACTAGCACTACTCCGGTAAAAGACTGATCGAATTCTGGGAGTGAAACTGTGCGCGGCCCGGTGGCAGGATCGTTAAGATAAACTTTGTCTTTGGCAAATCCTTCGACGATTAGAAAATGGTTGAAATTCCAAAAGACAATATAAGGACATTGCAGTTTGCGTAACCCGACCAAATCGACCTTAAAGCCTTTTGCCTGCAATCCGTAGCGACGAGCCGCATTGAGAATATTAGATGCTTTACTGCCATCTCGGGAAACACCACAAGCTTGACGGAGTTCTGCAAGGGGGACAATGCGATCGTAGTATCCTAAAATAATCCCCAGTGCGGCTGCACCGCATTCCACTGCCTCCATTTGTAAGAGGGTGGGAGTCCGACGACGGCGATCGGGACGGCTAATGAGTCGTTGAATTTTTTTAAATCTAAGCCCAATTTGTGATTGAATTTGCCGCATAATCAATACATTCCACTCCACGATCGCAGAATCGGAAACACAAAGGAAATCGGGGATTGTTCATCCACTTTCACACGCACTGAGGTCGTGGTTCCCGGTGTAATTTGGCTATTTGGCCCTTTAGAGGATGACCACCGAAAACGGCTTTTAGTCGAAGGATCTGGCTCAAGTTCCGCAAAAACTTGAATTTGTGCGCCTTCTGTGGTTAACCCTTGTAAAACTTCTAAACCACCGACAACACTTGATGCGCTTTCCTTACTAACCGGAAATGCAGAAATACTTGTGACTTTCCCGATAATACCACCAAAGCGTTCTCGTTTAACGGTCGAAGGAGTGACTTGCAACTCCATACCCTTTTGAATCTTTTTGCCTTCGCTGACCGGGAAGAATGCCACCCCAACTAACTTATTCCCGGAGTCTCTAGCTTCGATTGTGCCAATGCGAGCGCCCTTTTCCAGGGTTTGTCCAGGAACAGCAGAAAGTTCTAGAATTCGTCCATTGAAATTGCTAGTAACCTGGCTGTTTGCTTTGATTTCTAATTTTAATTCTGCGATCGCTCGCTGGGTGTCTTGAATTTCTTTTCTGCGATTAGTAGAAATAGCTAAATCTTGTTCTGCTTGCCCAGCAAACTTACTATCTAATACTGCTAACTGTGCTTGCAGTTCTTTTGTTGAATTGATATTTGCTAAGAATTCTCGTTCTGCATCCGCTTCTTTAACATTAAGTTGTTTGAGTTGCGATTCGATTTCATTGATTCTAGTTTTACTATTGAGAAATTCCTGTTGCGCCTGAAGAACGGTATCACTCGAAACGGCTCCTTCTTCACGTAGCTTTTGGCGAATGTCAAATCGTTCTTTGAACGTAGGCATCAAATCTCGCGTTGTCTGCAACTGTTCCTGTAAGTTCTGACGCTCTTGCCGAATCGACTCCAGACCTTTACTTCTGAGAATTGGTGTTAGTGATTGGGTTGTCTTGAGAGTTTGCAAGAGTGCTTGACGTTGTTGCCCAATTGCACCCTTATCTAAAACCGTTCGCTGAAGTTGCAGAGTATTGGCATTTTGGTCTTGTTCCTGAAGTTGAGCAAGCTTGACTCGTGCAAGTTTCAACTTATCTTGAAGTTCAGTTTGGTCTATTGTCGCTAGTACCTGTCCTTTCTTCACCTCATCGCCTGTACGAACAAAAAGCATGAGAATCTGCCCGGAACTAGGAGACTGGAATCCAACAACTTTGCTAGGGAAAACGACTACGCCTTGTCCAGCTACGGTAATGGGAATACGACCAAAAACACTCCAAACAAGTCCAACGGCAATTAGAGATCCCATCGCAGTTAACGGAATCCACTTCTTGGGTTGAACCACCTGCATAAGTTGATCGAGCCGCTCCGGTGAGGATAAACGATCGAGTGCTTCTTTGCGGAATAGATTGCTTTTGTTGGTCGTTACCATAGTGACTCCATTCAAGTTGTAGAAATTTGTATATTGGGAATTGGGAATTGGGAATGGGGAATTGGGGGAGCAAAGGAAGCCGGGGACAATCAGAGAGAAGAATTAATAACCTATGCCCAATGACAAATGACAAATGACCAATACCCAATGCCCTAATTCCCGCGAATCTGCTTCAGCATCCAATCAAATCGAGTCCCAGCCAGTGTCACTTGAGCCAAAAAGCTAGAACTTAGTTCATCTTCATAAGTCAAGCGCTCATCTAAAGATTTACCTGAGCTATAGTTAATCCTGCCGTAACCCAGACTATTGATGATTCCTTGCTGTTTATCTGCTAACAAAATTGCTAATACTCGATAAAATCGGGCAGCAAAACCCACATCGTGTAACAATTTGGCAGAAAGTCGCCATCTGGGAATCGATAACACAGTCGCATCCTCAACTGCCCGAATTGTCATCGCAGGTGGACTAGCTTCGACAAAGGGTGTTTCGCCAACTATGTCACCCCGCGATAATCTCGCAAACTCCCGTTCGATATGATCTGTCTGTTCTAAAGTTGAAAAGGCGCGGGTGAGAGGATTGCTTGTATCTTCAGCAATCGAAGCCACCATCTTGCCATCTAATAAAATATAGAGAGCATCAACGGGCCTTCCAGCTTGAAACAACACTGTTCCCGCAGGAAGCCTCATGGCATTGCCTGCAACAATCATCCAACCAATATCGCTATCATTTAATTCTGCAAATGTAAATAAGATTTCTCGAATTTGGGGCTGAAAAAGCACGACTGTGCTTTGGCCAATTTGGCCGATCATCTGCTCTAATCGGTGAGAAAGTAGAACTGCGATCGCTCGATAAAAATGGGCTGCAAATGTGACATCTTCTTGCAATTTTTGAATCAATTGCTGCTGAGGAATCATCAACACAAGCGACTTTCTAGCAGCTTTGACTGTAGTGGAAGATTGGTAGGAGGCTAAAAAAGGCATTTCTCCTACAACTTCACCATTTGCCAGCAATGCAACCTCTCGTCCAGATAGTTCGCCACCTTCAAGGGCGGCAAATGCCCGACCAATAGGATTATCGTCAGCCTGAGCGACAGAAACGCTTAATGCACCATCAAGCAGAATGTAGAGGGCATCAACAGGTGTTCCTTGGCGGATGAGGATCGTACCAGCAGTAATTTCTTCTCTTTTACCCGTTGCCAAGATCCAGTCAATATCGCTATTTGTCAGTTCCTTAAGTAGAACTTCTGTCATAATTTAACTTCCTTGTGTTCTGCTAACGGGAGAGAGATGGAGAGGGGTAATTCGTAATTCGTAATTCGTAATTTAATTTATGGTTCAGATATAGGGAAGCCTTAACTTAGACTTTCCGCAATTTTGAATTTTGAATTGTTTAACTCCCCATTGCGCGATTAACTAGGTTGATGAGTTGCTACAGGTTTTTAGCATCAATCACCGCGACCTCCATTCGGCTCAACGCTTATTGGTTTATTGCCATTCCAATAAGGAAGCTTTATATTCTCAAGCTTGTTTGCGATCGCTTCATACAGATTGTTATATTTCTCGTCCGTAGGATACTCACCTGGATAATGCTCGCCTACGGCAATGCCACCCGAAATAGTTGCGAGTTCTTGAGCCGATAGTTCTTGTGATTCATTTTGCTTTTCGTTTTCCATTGCCATTTTTTTCCTTGTTATTTCATTTATTACTAAATTGACCTAATTTTATGAAAGTGAAATTATTAATCACACAAGAATAATTTCAGAAAGCAGTTGGACAAGTTTTGCTCAACTGCAATTGATTGATTTGAGAAACTCCGTTTATGTAGAACCTTCGATCGCAGATATATCTCCAAACAACTCACCAAGAACTTTTAGATCCTCTATTGTCGCGTCGGTGATGGTGAGTTGGAACACAGAAGAGTCTGTTGTCTCTGCATGAAAAGCCGATCGTGTTGAGTGACACCCTCGTCTTCGTGATGTTTGTTGGCTAAATCCCCTTGTCGATCTATGAGATCGTATAGATGTAAACTGCAAATTGAAACCACCAGCTACATCGTCTAACTCTTCATCTGATAGTTCGATCGCTTCATCATTCGGAGTAATTTCGTCACCTGACATAGAAGCTCCTTGACCCCACGTGTTAAAGTTAAATAAGGCGGAGGGAGTTAACCGATTGGCTGCTAGGCTCATGGTTAACAACCCCTCCTGCTCCCGAAATTCGTCAAACTGAGAAATCCAGTTCAAGCTTCAGGGCTAGAAATACCCGCTTCCTTAAACTCTCTAAGATCCTGTTCAGAGAAAACGCTTACTTGAAAGGTAACGCTCTTAATGCCGCCTTCTTTAGGAATTTCCACAAAACCAAACTGAGAATCTATGGCATTTGCGTTTGTTCCAAAGACATCGCTAGTTGCGCCACCGGCAATATAATCAAGTTCTTGATTGGATAGTTCCAGCATTTCATTAGGCTGCACATTTTCCATGATCGTTATCGTTCTCCTTCTAGTGTTGATTATGAGCCTAGAAATAAATTACTAGGAATTCCGCTAGGAAATTCTTCTCCAGTGAATTTGATTTCGCGCAAATCTTGTTGAGATATAGTAGTTTCCTGACTGTTGAAGGATGCAATGCCGCCATCAGCACCGATAATCACTGCACTACTTTGCTTATCTGAAAAGTTGAAGTTGTGAGCATCGACAAAGCTAAAAGCACCACCAGCAACGTTGTCCAATTCTTCAGCAGATAATTCTACGGGTTTAATGTCGTCAGGCATGATGTTTTTTCCTTAATTTATGATGTGTATTGTTTATTAAGCAGAACGCTTTATTAAGTTCTGGTTAGTAACTTTCAAGAGTGGGAGGAATGACACCAGTTGCTTTGATTTCGTGCAAACTTTGATGAGATATAGCAGTTTGCTGAGTATTCAAAGAACTAATACCGCCATTAGCGCCGAGAACAGTTGCACCAGCTTGCTGATCCAATGCGTTGTAGTTGTCAGCATCGACAAAGCTAAAAGCACCACCAGCAACGTTGTCCAATTCTTCAGAAGATAATTCTATGGGTTGAATGTTGTCAGACATGATGTTTTCTCCTTAATGTGTAATGTGTTTAATGTGTGTTCTATCAAGCAAGCTGCTTTATTGAGTTCTGCCCTGTGTAATTAGTTACTACTTCTCAAGAGTGGTAGGAAAGAAGCCAGTTGCTTTGATTTCATGCAAACTTTGATGAGATACAGCAGTTTGCTGAGTGTTGAAAGAACTAATACCACCATTAGCGCCGATAACAGTTGCACCAGCTTGCTGATCCAATGCGTTGAAGTTGTCAGCATTGACGAAGCTAAAAGCACCACCAGCAACGTTATCCAATTCTTCAGCAGATAATTCTACGGGTTTAATGTTGTCAGACATGATGTTTTCTCCTTAATGTGTAATGTGTTTAATGTGTGTTCTATCAAGCAAGCTACTTTATTGAGTCCTGCACTGTGTAATTAGTTACTACTTCTCAAGAGTGGTAGGAAAGAAGCCAGTTGCTTTGATTTCAAACAAATCTTGTTCAGATACAGCAGTTTGCTGAGTGTTCAAAGAATTAATACCGCCATTAGCGCCGATAACAGTTGCACCAGCTTGCTGATCAATTGCGTTGAAGTTGTGAGCATCGACGAAACTAAAAGCACCACCAGCAACGTTGTCCAATTCTTCAGCAGATAATTCTACGGGCTTAATGTTGTCAGACATGATGTTTTCTCCTTAATGTGTAATGTGTTTGGTTTATTAAGCAGAACTCAATAGAGCGTTCTGCTCTGTGTAATTAGTGTTCTGTTACTAACTCTCAAGAGTGGTAGGAAAGAAGCCAGTTGCTTTGATTTCATGCAAACTTTGATGAGATACAGTAGTTTGTTGAGCAGTGGAAGAGCCAATCCCGCCATTAGGACCAAGAACGGTTGCACCAATTTGTTGATCCAATGCGTTGTAGTTGTCAGCATCGACAAAGCTAAAAGCACCACCAGCAACGTTATCCAATTCTTCAGCAGATAGTTCTACAGGCTTAATGTTGTCAGACATGATGTTTTCTCCTTAATGTGTAATGTGTTTAATGTGTGTTCTATCAAGCAAGCTGCTTTAATGAGTTCTACCCTGTGTAATTAGTTACTAATTTTCAAGACTGGTAGGAAAGAAGCCAGTTGCTTTGATTTCGTGCAAACTTTGATGAGATACAGTAGTTTGTTGAGCAGTGGAAGAGCCAATCCCGCCATTAGGACCAAGAACGGTTGCACCAATTTGTTGATCCAATGCGTTGTAGTTGTCAGCATCGACAAAGCTAAAAGCACCACCAGCAACGTTATCCAATTCTTCAGCAGATAGTTCTACAGGCTTAATGTTGTCAGACATGATGTTTTCTCCTTAATGTGTAATGTGTTTAATGTGTGTTCTATCAAGCAAGCTGCTTTAATGAGTTCTACCCTGTGTAATTAGTTACTAATTTTCAAGAGTGGTAGGAAAGAAGCCAGTTGCTTTGATTTCATGCAAACTTTGATGAGATACAGTAGTTTGTTGAGCGGTGGAAGAGCCAATCCCGCCATTAGGACCAAGAACGGTTGCACCAATTTGTTGATCCAATGCGTTGTAGTTGTCAGCATCGACAAAGCTAAAAGCACCACCAGCAACGTTGTCCAATTCTTCAGCAGATAATTCTATGGGTTGAATATTGTCAGACATGATGTTTTCTCCTTAATGTGTAATGTGTGTGTTATCTCAAATAAAACTGTTACTAACTAGCAAGAGTGGAAGGAAACAAGTCAGTTGCTTTGATTTCATGCAAACTTTGATGAGATACAGCAGTTTGCTGAGTGTTGAAAGAACTAATACCGCCATTAGCGCCGATAACAGTTGCACCAGCTTGCTGATCAATTGCGTTGTAGTTGTCAGCATCGACGAAGCTAAAAGCACCACCAGCAACGTTGTCCAATTCTTCAGAAGATAATTCTATGGGTTGAATGTTGTCAGACATGATCTTTTTTCCTTAATGTGTAATGTGTGTTGTATCAAGCAGAAAGAGTGATTTGCTGGTTAGTCGCTTACCGCTTCTCTCGCTTGATGTCTCTAGAATACGAAATCAACTTAGTTATGTACATCTGAAAAACGTCTAGGATTTTACCTAAGCGAAGTAAGTAGATGTGGTCTAACTTTCGCTATATAGTATTGGGCAATAGGTAAGACTTTCGTCATAGGCTAACCAAGCTAGTTACTACAAAAGTCATGGATTTGCTTTCGATATGGCATTTCACTGCAATATCGTAGTATGACTAAACGTAGAAGCATGAATGCAAAACTAGGATTGATCCTAATAAATGAGAGTATTCTACATCCATCATTAACTCAACTAAATTAAGAAATTATAGTTATCAGTCTCTAGCAATGTTGTAAATAAAAACTCAAACAACAATGTTTAATAGATTCAAATTAGCAACTAAATTTACTTTACTTTTATTGCTGGTGTTCATCGGCGCGATCGCAGTTAGTGGTTTTGCTTTATCTCACGCACTTGAGCAAAAAGCAGAAGCCGAAATCGCTTATCGTAGCCAAGTTATTGCAGAAACTATGAACTCAGTGAGGAATTATACTCATACGCGTATCAATCCTCTTCTGACACCTATGCTGGACACTCAAGGCACATTTATCCCTGAAATTGTTCCCAGCTTTGCAGTCAGAGAAGTGTTTGAGAATCTTCGGAAAAATAAAGATTTTAAAGATTTTTTATACAAAGATGCCAACCTAAATCCAACTAACTTACGAGATAAAGCAGATGTATTTGAGATGGAACTTATCGAACGATTTCGCAAGGAACCAGGGTTGAAAAACATATCCGGTTTTCATGACTCTTATGACGAAAAAATGTTTTATAATGCTCGTCCATTTTCCATTAATAATCCAACGTGTCTACGCTGTCATAGCACTCCTGAAGTTGCTCCAAAAAGTCAGATTGCTAGTTATGGTTCAGAAAATGGCTTTGGGTGGAAACTCAATGAAATTTTAGGCACACAAATTATTTATATTCCTGCCAAGCAAGTCTTTGAGGATGCTCATCGTGCTTTTGTTCTATTCATTAGCTTATTTATTACGATCTTCGCCATCATGATTTTGCTCATTAATTATTTGTTAAAGCGAAATGTACTGCAACCGCTTAAACCAATGGCTCAACTTGCTCAGAAAATTAGTATGAATGAAATTAGTGTCGAAGAAGCACAAGAGTACGATCGTGAAAAGCTAACATCGATTGTGCAACGTCATGATGAGTTAGGACAATTAGGACGAGTTTTTCAACGCATGGTGCATGAAATTTCTGCCCGTGAACAACAGTTCAGACAACAGTTGCATACACTGCGTATAGAAGTTGATGAAGCTAAACGTGCGCGTGAAGTTGCAGAAATTGCTGAATCAAAAACATTCCAAAAATTGCAGGAGGAAGCAAAAGCAATCAGAAATAAACGGAATACTCCAAATTAATAATTAAGAATTACGAATTAAAAATTAGTATTGAGGATTTATTATGTCTGAAATTATTTCCATTCACTCATTCCGAGGCGGAACTGGTAAGTCAAATGTCACGAGTAATCTTGCTGCCCTAATCGCTCGTTCTGGAAAGCGAGTTGGGATAGTTGATACAGATATCCAATCTCCTGGAATCCACGTTCTATTTGGTCTTGAACAAGAGCGAATTCGCTACACATTGAACGATTATCTCTGGGGTCGTTGTCAAATTGA
The DNA here is from genome assembly GCF_015206895.1 of Nostoc sp. LEGE 12450. Lineage (GTDB taxonomy): Bacteria > Cyanobacteriota > Cyanobacteriia > Cyanobacteriales > Nostocaceae > Nostoc. Next base: position 15,419 of record NZ_JADEXU010000054.1, read on the forward strand.
AGAAGCCGTTTATGACGTTAGCGCCATTCTCAAACAAAAACAAACATTTTTTGGTCGCCAGGGAAGTGTTCATCTAATTCCTTCCAGCATTAAGATGGGTGACATTTCTCGAATCTTGCGCGAGGGCTATGACGCACGTCGACTGAATGATGGTTTACATAATCTAGTTCGTCGTTTAAAACTTGACTATCTGTTGATCGATACTCATCCTGGCATTAACGAAGAAACATTGCTATCTATTATTCTTTCTGATGTCTTGGTGCTGATTCTCCGTCCAGATAAACAAGATTATCAAGGTACAGCAGTAGCGATAGATGTTGCTCGTAAGCTAGAAGTACCTAAAATGCTAATAGTGATCAACAAAGCTCTGCCATCTTTAGATTTCAAAGAGTTAGGGAAACGAGTGGAGAATACCTACAAAACCCCTGTGGCTGGAATACTCCCTGTTTGTGAAGAGATGTTTGAATTAGGGAGTGGTGGAATCTTCTGTTTGCGGTATCCAGATCATTCATGGACTCAAAAAATTAGTGCGATCGCCAAACAAATCACTGGTTCTGGAGTTAGATTGTTTGCTAGATAAGTGTTAGTTATTAAGGGTGGGTACTAGGGTGACAGATTTGAAAACTGGAAGAGTGCATTAACTGGAGCAGTATTATTGCTCAGAGCTACCCTAATTAACGTGCAACCTTTACTGTATACTTGCCGATGAAAGTCAAAACTAATTCGTAATTCCCTACGTGTAAGCTTGCGCCTACGTAATTAAGTTTTGACCATAATAACTGTGCAATTACTCTTGCGAGAAATATTTTCTGCAATATTTCCTTGAATTACCTGTTGTAGTAGACTTTCACGGCTAGCTCCCAAAACAATCACATCACTGTTGTCTTGCTGGGCGCATTCAAGTACAGCCTCAGAAACAGAATTGGCTTGGACTGGAGTCGCCACCACTTTACCTTTAACTTGGCGTTGGAGAAAGTGAACAGATTTATCTAGTAATGTTGTGTCAGGTAGAGATTTAGTAGGCTGAAATATTTGACATAGATTGATTTGGGGGGATTTACTTAAGGAAGCAAGAGCAGGTAATAACCGAATTGCTTGGCTGGAGTTAGGACCACCTGCCATTGGCAGCAACCAACGGTCAAAAGCTCTTTTATCATCCAATTTAGCCAAGACAACATTACAAGGAGCCTGTCGAATTATGGTATCTACCACTCGGCTGAAAACTCTACCAGGAGTTGATGTAGTGCCTTTCCATCCCATTAACACCAAATCAATATGTCGATCTTTGACAGTCTCCAAAATTGCTCCAGCGATATTATGGGTAACTCTAATCTGGGCATGAACGGGAATCCGCCACTTTTCTCCTAACAGTATTGCTTTCTGTAAAAGCTCAAGGCTTTTGGTAATTTGTACTGGTGTTTCAGATGGGATACGGTTAGATGGAACAATAATTACTTGTAAACATTCTATTTCGTAATTGTTAGCTCTAGCGATCGCCCCAGCCATTTCCAATAAAGTCTCGGCTGTCTGTGGATGCGAAAGTGGTACTAGTAACCTTCCTTTGCCTGTAGCCGGAGCGCGAGTTTGGTAAATCACATAAGAAGATGCTGATTTTGATTCTATCTGTTGGGTATTACCATTCAACCTCTCTGCTTCTACACGGATGATATCACTACGAGTAATAATTCCTACTAGCTTCCGACCTTCTGTAACAGGCAAGCAACTTAGGTGATAACGATTGAGTATATGCAGCACATAAGCCAGCGTCGCTGTGGGACTCGTTGTTACTGGCTCTGGTGTCATAATCTCGCTGATAGTTGTATTTCCACTTAACTGTTGCGAGGCAAGATTAACTAAATCTTTCTGAGTGACAATACCAACAACTTTACCTTTTTCTAAAATTGGGAAGTTGCGATGGTGAGAGTCGGAAAATGCCTGCACTGCCTCATCAATACTCATCTGGCTAGATAGGGTTTCGACACGTCGCTGCATTACATCTGCGGCACTTATTTGTGCTAAAATCCCATCTGTGCCTGGCTCTTTTGTAATGTTAATCCCTTTCCACTCTAGTAAAAGGTCATAGAGCGATCGCGGGTCAATTTTTTCCGCTACTAAATAAGCAATCACAGATACAATCATTAGCGGTAGTACTAGATTGAAATCTGTCGTCATCTCAAAGACAATGACAACTGCTGTAATTGGCACTTTAGAGACGGCGCTAAAAAGTGCAGCCATTCCCACATGAGCGTAGGTTGTTGCAGCACTCATTCCCAGCAAACTCTGTTCGGCAGCACCAACTAAGTAGCCAAGGGCAGCGCCCAAGACCAATGTGGGAACCAGCAAACCCCCTGGCGCTCCTGAGCCGTAGGTTAAAATAATTAGGGTAAATTGGACTAAAAGAGCGATCGCTGCAAATAGCCAATTACCACTACCTACAAGCAAAATTTCTCTCAGTCCAGCATTATTGCGAAAGGTGACAGGTAATAGAGCGATCGCAACACCAGTCACTAACCCCACAATTCCAATTCGCCAGGGTAAACTCAGATTTAGTAAACGCCGATTAATTGCCAGACTTGCAAGAATACTTTTATTAAACAGAATGCCTATTAGCCCAGCCAACACCCCTAAAATCAGGTAGAAAGGGATTTCCTGAGCGAAGAAAGTGGTATGTGAAAAGCCTAAATCCAGATGATTCAGATCCAAGCTGTGACTACCATATAGCCGCGAGATGACTGAAGCGATGAAAGAAGCCAAAATCGCAGTGCCAAGAGTGATACCTGACACATCTTGGAGTAATTCTTCCACTACAAACAGCACACCTGCGATCGGTGCATTAAAAGCAGCAGCTAATCCAGCCCCGGCTCCGGCGGCGATCAGTTGGCGGCGATGCTCTGGTGAAGTTGGTACCCAATTACTAAGTTGGTTTGCCAAAGCTGCCCCAATTTGGACAGTTGGCCCTTCCCGTCCTAAAGGCATTCCAGAACCCAGCACTAATGTAGCGCTGACCAGCTTGACCAAAGCGATTCGCAGATTTAATGGCATCGGCACACGAGCCAATACGGCTTTGACTTCAGACATCCCACTACCTGATGCTTCAGGTGCGAAGCGCTCTACTAGCCAACCAGCTAAGATTCCCCCTACCAGTCCAATACCTGGTAGTACCAAGTAGGCAGGCCAGATGTAAGAAAGATGCACCCGCCATGCTCCCGCCCAGTCTACCGCCTGTCCTAACAGAACTGCTGCTAGCCCAGAAACTAAACCAATTATGCAAGCTTCAACAAAAGCCAAGCGCCTTGGTCGAAGCAGCTGACGGGAAAGCCTCAACCACAAAATTTTTCCCCTGGCTAATATATTTTTAATAATCACTTGTCATCTGTTACAACTGCAAAAATCTCAAAAATATTTTCTTACCTACTTGTTTATAGTTTTGCATTAAAAAATGAAATTAAAATGAAATTTATCTCTGCCAAATGATAGATATTTAGGAATCCTATATAACTAATATTCGATTTCTGAAAATATTCAGTACACTTGAAAAAGGCTTCTCGGCTGTAGCAAGATTGCCTCTTGCCTCCTACGCAAATAATTATGGCTACGCCACGCTGCGCGAACAGAAATCCAAGCGAATTGCTATAAATACAGTAGCCATAGCGATCGCACATGAAGATTAAATGACTCTTAAATTGTGTAGGATGGTACTCTTGCATCTTGCTTGAAGGTGATATCTTCCTGAGAACAGCTTTGTTGTTATCAGCTAGATTAATGAGTCGAATTAATGGATTTGTAGGGCGACGTGACTTCTTAAAATTTGCCAGTGTGGTAGGTATTGCGGCTACTACTTTTGGTGATAGCTTTTTGAATACAGAGCAAACTGCTATTGCTGATATTCATCCAGTTAGCTCTAATCCAGTGAGTCCTAATGAAGCTATCAAACGCTTACTAGATGGGAATCAAAGATTTATCAATCAAAAACGCCAATATCCCGATCAATCATTAGAACATCTGCGATTAGTCGCTAAAGCTCAATATCCCTTTGCCGCCATATTGGGCTGTGCAGATTCCAGAGTCCCTGCGGAAATTGTTTTTGATCAAGGACTTGGAGATTTATTTGTCGTGCGAGTTGCTGGTAATGTGGTCAGTGACACAGTTATAGGTAGTCTAGAATACTCTACAACAGTATTAGGCTCGCAGTTGATTGTGGTTTTAGGTCATAAAAGATGCGGTGCAGTGGCAGAAGCAATCAAAAACGAACCACTTCCTGGAAGAATTGGTTTGATTATTGAAGGCATCAAACCATCTGTTGAAAGGGTAAAGTTAAGAACGGGTGATAATATGCAAAATGCAGTTATTGCCAACATTCAAGATCAAACTGAAAAATTGCAGGAAAGCTCAACAATTTTAGCTAAATTGCTCAGTGAAGGTAAACTAAAAATTGTTGGTGCTTGTTATGATATTGACACTGGTAAAGTCAACATAATTACTTGAATTCATAATACTTTTTAGGCATACTATTCTGAACTTAATAATGTTATAAACAATTATTATTTATCAAGTATTTTTATGTGTAGTCATCACCGTACCAAAAAGAAGAAATTGGACGTTAAATATTATAAATAATGAAATTATAACTGCTGACAAGGAGCAAAATAAACTTATAACCAAAACTGTCGATAGTCTTCGACATACTGCCGTATGGTTAGAGGTGAACGATTGAGCAATTGCTCAGTATCAGATGTGATGTTGCCTGCCAATCCTAACCGAGCTGTAGTATAGATTACTACCATTACTAAAATAAAGTCTATTGGCAACCCCGATGAGCGCATTTGTAGAATAAACTTTAGCAGAGAAGGATTATAGCGTATCGGTTTACCTAAAATCGATGTGAAAATGTCTGCTACTTCATAATAGGTTAAGGCTTCTGCACCCGTAAGCGGATATGCTTTTCCCTGATGCCCATCTTCAAGTAAAGTACGAACTGCAACGGCAGCAATATCCCGCACATCAATAAAACTTGTTTTCCCGTTACCAGCCGGAAGAAGCAATTCACCACGAACTTTGATGTCTTCTCTGTGTGTGGTATTAAGGTTTTGCATAAAAAAGCTGCACCGTAAAAAGGTAGCTTTAATACCCAATTGGTTTATATAGCGTTCAATTTGGGAGTGTGGCACAAAAGGGTTGCGTTCGGCTCCGAGTATTGAAAGAAATACGATATGTTCAACGCCTGCAAGTTTTGCAGCATTTAGAGCTGGGGCAATTTGAAGACGAATATTAGCAAGGGCAGGTGGACGCACTAAAAAAAGTTTATTGACTTGAAAAAAAGCATAATCAAAGGTGTCAGGATTGGTAAAGTCGAAGGGAATAGTTTGGATATTGCTGCCTAAGAGGTGTTTAGCGCTGTTTGGATTTCTAACTGCGGCACAGACATTACAATCGTGGGATTGCAGTAAGCGAAGAACTTCTTGTCCGACGTTTCCAGTTGCACCTGTCACTAAAATTTTCAGCATAATCAGCTATTACTGTTACTTATTAAGAACACCGTTTATCCGAAAAGTATTGAATGAGTACTTGCTAATAATAATTATTGTAGAGGGTTGGGAATCAGGGATGCAAACAGCGGCTTTGACTCTCGTGTTTTATTCACACTTAAGAAAGAAGCCGCAAATTATGTTTTATTAGACAATATTTTTATTTACTGTATCTAGAGAAAGGCATAAAAGTGTGAAAATGGCAAATATAACTGAATTTACATTGTTTGCTCCTCGTAACAAAGGAGCAGCTTTAATTGGGTCTTTTTCGGATTGGAAAGAAATTCCCATGTCAAAAAGTGAAGATGGTTATTTTCGCACTAAAATCCAACTGGAAGATGGCGTTTATCAATATAAATTTCGCATTCAAACCAAAAGTCCAAATTTTGCACCTGATGAATGGGTCGATGTCATTGATCCTAAAGCAACAGAAGTTAATGAAACAGAAAAATACGGCATAGTCCGTATTCAAGATGGGCAACGCGTTGTTGATACTTACCTTTGGCAACATGATGAAATGCCGTTGCCTGATAATCGGGAATTAGTCATATATGAAATGCACGTTGCCGATTTTACTGGTGATGAAGTTGATTCTAACGAGCGAGGCAAATATCTAGGGATAATTGCTAAGTTAGATTATCTTTGCGAATTGGGAATTAATGCAATTGAATTAATGCCAGTTAATGAGTACCCTGGTGATTATAGCTGGGGCTATAAAGTTCGCCACTTCTTTGCTACAGAATCTAGTTACGGTTCAACAGAAGATTTAAAGCGGTTGATTGACGAGTGTCATGGTAGAGGTATTCGCGTCTTTATGGATGGAATTTATAACCACACAGATGAAGAATGCCCTTTAATATTAATTGATCGCAATTACTGGTACTACGAACACAAACATTATCCTGAAGACCCAGAGAATTACTGGGGGCCAGAATTTAACTATGATAATTACGACAAAAACTTAAATATTCAGCCTGCATGGGAATACATCGGCGATGTGGTAAAGTTTTGGATTCAGGAGTATCACATTGATGGAATTCGCTTTGATGCAGTGCGGCAATTGGCTAACTTTGAATTTCTCAACTGGCTGACTAAGCAGTCGAAAAGCTATGCTGCACCCAAGCAGTTTTACAACATTGCTGAACACATTCCCGATACAAAGACTGTAGTCAAGCCAGATGGGCCATTAGATGCTTGTTGGCATGAGAGCTTTCGCTACTTTTTAGTTCCATATATTTGTGGAAAATCATTTGAATTAGAACAACTCAAGCAGATTTTAGACCCCAAACAGCAGGGTTATGCGATCGCTACCAATGTGATAAATTATTTGGCAACCCATGATCGCGAACGTCTATTACGAGAATTAGGCAATTGTGGCATCTTTGACGCAGCGGCATTCGAACGAGCCAAGTTAGCAGCTGTTTTGTTAATGACGGCGATGGGTGTGCCGATGCTGTGGATGGGAGAAGAGTTTGGCGAATACCAGCAAAAAAGTGAAGATGTGACTAAGCCACAGAAGATTACTTGGTCTTTGTTGTTAGACGACCAAAATTATGATTTATTTGAGTATTATCAAAAGCTGATTGCTCTTCGCAAGCAAACTTCAGCTTTACAAAGTGACAATGTTAAGTTTTTCTACGAAAATGCAGATGATAAAGTACTGGCTTACAGCCGTTGGGATGAGCAAAATTCTCATGTCGTCGTTGTGGTAAATTTCTCCCATCGGAGTCTAAATCAATATAAAATTTCCAACTTTCCAACTACTGAAGATTGGTGGGATTGGGTTGGTAATCGGGAAGTGAAATCTGGAGAAGATGGTTTAGTCACTGACTTGCCAAGCTATACAGCTAAAATATTTGTTTTGCAAACATGAGTAACCATAGGTGGCAATACTGCTCGGTTTTTAGGGAAAAGAAGTGGAAGGCTCGATATATAAGGTTTTTTCCCTTTAACATGAGTCCCTTTCCCCCAAAACCCGACAAGTATTGCCATAAGTCTCTATTGGGCTCAACGGAGAACCGTTATAAAATATTTTTCCCATGCCCTTACTATTGAAGCTTTTTAATTAACTCCAGTAGTTGTTGATAATCATCTGTTTTCCCTTGTTCCAAATTTAGATTAGCAGCTTTCTCTAAATCCGCGATCGCACCTTGTTTATCTCCTAATCTATAACGGGCAACCCCACGACCAGTGTAAGCTGGAGCAAAGTTAGGATTAATTTTGATAGCTTTGTTATAGTCATCAATTGCCCCTTGGAAGTCTCCTAAGTTATAGCGCGGGCAAGACCACGATTATTGTAGGCATTAAGATACTGGGGATTGAGACTAATTGCTTTAGTATAATCAGCGATCGCACCTTTAAAGCCTCCTTTATCGTATTTATCGCCAGCTTGAATATAGAAGTCGTCTGCTTTCGGTGCGGTTCCTGTATCGCTCTTTGACCAAATAGCTTTAGTCTCATCATTAATGCGTGGCTTACCAACAAAACAGCAATATATGTTACTGAAATATTAAGACCTAATTGGGAACAAGGTCTAAGCGCTTGTTTCTCATAAAGTTGAATACTGAGTCTATAAATACTCTGCTTTAATAGTTAATAATATTTTAAACTAAGTATTACTTACTTTTTATGTTTATATAACTATAATACACATAGCTTAAGTATTTATACACATAATGAGAAATTCATTTACCAAAACAGCAGGATTGCTTCGTCAAAATTTACAAAAGTATTTGCGATCGCTTAACAATTGGTTTTTCGATACACCAGAAAGGGCACTCTTAGAAGCTCAACAAGCCGCTCAGAGAATTAAAAACATCGAAATAGAACATTTTGAAGGTAAAAAAATATCTTCAGAATCAGTAAAATATACTGAAACCGCAATGTCTTATTGGCAAGTCTACCTCGATAAAAACTTAACTATTATCAAGTTCAGGCTGGCAGAATTCCAACTTAGTCGGGGAATTGTCAATATATCTAATTCTGTTTTATTAGAAAAGCTGAAGGTGATTGATGAAGTTGTAGAGAAATACGCTATCAAAGATGAGCTGATTAGTAACAGTGAGTTATTGTCAAATTATGAACCACTAAAAGTTAATCAGAGTGAAATCAATAAACAACCAGAATTATCTAATATTAAACGTCTGCCTCCAAATCAAAAAGTTAGAGCTTTGCCTGGGTCTATTGGCAGAACTATTAATAAAATTAAAGGAGATTTTTCACCACAGGGAGAAGAAGAATTTGTCAGAAACCACCGTATTTCTAAAAATAGAACAAAGATTGGTCTAAGATTTTTGCTTACTTTAATTTTTGTTCCACTTTTGACTCAAATCTTATCTAAACACTTCGTAGTAATTCCTATATTAGAAAGTACTAGAAGTGAGAATACCTCTCAAATTTTCATTAATTCTGACATGGAAAAAGAAGCTCTCCATGAATTATCTAATTTTCAACAAAATTTGAGGTTTGAATCTTTATTAAATAATGCACCAGCACTTTCTGCGGAGGTGATTAAAGAAAAAATAAAGGACAAAGCAATTGAGATAGCTGAGGAATTTAATCTAAAAACTAATAGTGCTGTTAGTAATGTTTTTGCTGATTTGATATCATTAATTTCTTTTAGTATAATTATCGTTTATAGTAAAAGAGAAATTGCGATTGTGAAGTCTTTCATAGATACTATAGTTTATGGATTAAGCGATAGTGCTAAGGCTTTTATAATTATTCTCTTTACAGATATATTCGTAGGATTCCACTCACCAGATGGGTGGGAGGTTCTTCTGGAAGGATTTGCAGAACATTTAGGTTTGCCAGCCAGTAGAAATGCAATATTTGTATTTATTGCGACATTTCCTGTAATTTTAAACACTATCTTTAAGTACTGGATATTCCGCTATCTGAGTCGCTTATCTCCGTCGGCATTAGCAACATTAAAAGAGATGGACGAGTAATTCATAATTATATTATTTTGATTCATTTTTCTGATGATTCGCTAGGCTATGTATATCCTAGTTTTTCTGAAGCGTACTATGGATTTTGAAAGTAAAGCCAATGCCCCAACTTCCACAGACAATATAGAGTTTGCTCAACAAACTACTAACCGTAAGCCATTGCAATTGCTGCGAGATACCGAGGCTTTACTACGCCGCCCAACTGTAGGAACACTATCGCCGATTTTGCCACTAAAACTGAGCAATAAATTCCAAGCAGCCTCATCTTTGGCAGATGACTCCTTTAAGGAATTGGCAGAAATTGACCTAGACACTATTAGTGATTTTGAACTGCGACCTGTACGAATTCGTGTTGGCTTAAGCTTTGTTGGTTTTGGGGCACTGATGATGTTAGTGCTACTACTGTACTTGAACACCTTGCATCCAGAACTCAGCACTGGTGAGCAGATTCGGCAATACTGGTATCAATATGTTTGGTTTGTTAGTTTGGGTGTTGCAGGGATGTTTATGTTGGGTCGGGAAGCGATGCGTCCTATGCCAAAGCGACGGAAATAATTCTTAAGGAGGCAGGTGTAGCTACAGCTATATTTGGTATTTTAGAATTTATTGCATTTAAAGTTTCTTCTATAGGACTTACACAAAACATCGTATAAATTGAGGGTTAGCAAACACACGTCAGTTGATAACCCGCAACTGGAGTTACTTATCAGCCTTACCAGCCTTTTTGATCCCTTGCCATCTTTGCCGCAGTCGCTTCAAGTTAGGCGTATGACCACCATAACGCCAGCTAATATATGCTTGGCTAATCTCATCTATTACCTCAGCAGTTGCTGGGGGATGATGCTGGTACGAGCCTCTGGCATACTCTAAAGGTGTTTGTGCTGGATGTTTACCTAAACCTTTTTGGGTTGTCCATTGCAGCATTTGTTGATAAAGGCTTTCCATTGCTGGCAATTTCTTTAACCATCGGCGGTTGCGCCACTCTCGCCACTGGCCCCAACCCAGCCAACCAAAGAAAGCCGCTGTAGTTGTCAAGATTAAGCCAGTTAATATACCAAACCAACCTTGAGAAAATAAAGCTAAAAACCAAGCGATCGCTCTAATCACCCACCTAAATATTGTCTCAAATACATTATTCAATAAACCTGTCACTGGAGATGGTAGCCATCCAGCAACCCAGTGCCATAACTGGCGCAAGACACTAAAAGTCTGAGTATCTTCTACTGATGGAGGTATGAGAGGATGATTGGGAATTGGGTCAAAGGCAAACCAGCCATATTTCGGAAAATATACTTCCGTTATCGCATAAGCGTCTGTATTACGGACAACATATAGCCCTGTAAATGGATTAAATTCTCCTGAACTAAACCCTGCCACTAACCGCGCTGGGATACCAATGGAACGTAGCATCACCGTGAGAACTGTGGAAAAGTGGTCTGGATAACCGCCTTTATATTTGAATAAAAAAGCTTCTACTAAGTCATCTTTTTCTCCCAAATAAGGCAAATCTAAGGCATTTTGGGGAATAGAGTAGCGTTGTTTGAGGTATTGAGCTAGGTAGAGAGTCTTTTCATAAGGTGAATCTAAGCTTTTAAAAGACCTTGATATCCTTTCTCGATTGTAGTTAGCAAGAATTTCTTCGGTGCGCTGTCGGACTTTTTCGGCAATTTCGGGAGGAATTTGCAGATAATGGTTCTTAATCTGTCGCGGATAATTAGTAGAAGCTTGACCTAATGAAGTGCGATCGCGGTATGGTACTTCAGAAATTACTGTGTAGGTGAGTCCTTCTGATAATTCCACAGGCGATCGCAATCCATTTTCTGTATCAACTGCAACCATTGGTGTCGGAAAGTAAATCTCTTTTGGATAAGCCATCGCCGGAATTAGGTTAGGCAAGTCCGCCACCACTGTATAAGTTTGTACTATTTCTTGGGTTTTAGCAGTAGTCAGAGGTGGATTCAAGTAAATTTGGTAAGACCAAGGCGATCGCTTGATGGTCGTAACTTCTTCATTACGGGAAACTTCCCATCCTTTACCCGTATAGCGGTCAAATCCTAGTACTCGCCAAAAACCCTCAGCTTGCGATCGCACCCGCATCACAACTTTAGGTTTCATCTCACCGCGCAGATTTTGGTTAATTTGGCTATTAAAACCGTAATAAAAGTTATTATCTACCTTACCTGGTTGACCACTTTGGCCTTGTCCCGTACCACTGCCTTGATTATTACCACTACCTTGACGGACATAACCGGGATTGATGATACTACGACCAGTAAAATTACCTTTTAACTGGATAGAAGAACTTACAGGAAAATTCCGTAATTGATAACCGGGAAATCTTGGTAAAACAGCAAAAATTGCCAGTCCCAGACTGACAATTAGTAAAAAAGTCAGAGTTAAAAATTTAAAATTAAGAGTTGAGGAATTCTTTGGGTTGAATTTTTCCTTTTGAGTTTTTAATGGCTGCAAACCCAAGCGTGAGCGATAATCTAGCACTAAAGTTGGCAGAGCGATCGCTAAAAATAACAGCAACACAGGTGCAAATGCTAAAGTCTGACTTAGCGTTGCCGCCACACCCAATAAAATCAGTCCTATAACAATCGAATAGCCCAAATTTTTCCGGCGGGGTGTATCAAAGCTGTGCAACACCTGAAGTTGAATTAATAACTCCGCCAAACCCAACCGCGTATCATTTAACTCTCCTACTAACCGCCCAAAGAAAGCGCCCAGCGCTATTAACATTCCAATAGCGATGCAAAACTGAACTGCAACATTGGCATCTCGGCGACGATAGTAACTCCAAATCGCACCCAATACACTCAGAGGTAACGCCCAAAAACTGAATGAAGTCTCAGCGGCGATATCTGTCGCCCCAATTCCCAAAATAACCAATGCTAACACCAGCACCCGCAAGGAAATTGAATCTTCCACTTCTGTCAAAGGCGATCGCTGCAAATTTTGCCGCCAATTACCCACAGGGACACGCCAAAACCGATTCATCCTGGATAAGTTGAGCATTTCGAGTCTAAGTTATAGATGCCACGGAAACAATGTTGAGGACGAAACTATTCGCCCTACTTTAAAGTATTCCCGTTAGAAGAAGCTTTATTATCCTGTCTTCATTCATCTATCGGACTGATATTTGATTTTTGAAAAAACTCGACTCGGTACAATTCAAAAAGCCTTCTTTCCTATTGCCTATTGCCTCTTGCCTTCCTACGCAAGTAAATATGGCTACGCTCCCGTGAGGGATACAAAAATCAAAGCGGATTCCCATATCAAGGTTTAGCGCCTATTTTTACAAAATAAAAAGGTTGAAAACAGAGTTTTCAACCTTTGCTTCCCTTCTCCTGTCGTAGGGTTTCATTGCGCCAAGAGTGAACATAATTTTGTATAAAAAAACAGCACAATCGAATAAATTCGTTGTGAAAAATTGGTTGCTTGGTAAAATAGAGGCGAAATCAGCACAAAAAACTAACTCGTTCCCCAGGCTTTGGTAGTAACCGAGTGGACTGACGAGTATCCACGAACATTCAATTTATGGGATGGAGGGTGAGTCTACACCCACTGATTAACTGTAACTACGCCTAAGTATAAGTAAGCACCCTGTTGCTAGTAGTATCTAGAGACTGAAAAAGCCCCAAGGCAACAGCTAGGGAATAGTTACCTTAAGATATGCGGCATTACGTACTAGCCGTGGTAATTAAGATTAGACAGTGGGATTAATGACAAACAAAAGCGGCTGTTGGTCTATTTCTGGAAACTCAACTTCCAGAGTATAAGTTGGGTTAAGTTGCTCACAACCTAACTCTACACTTAAGTATCCCGAATTCGAAGATGTTGCCATTGCTAAAGTGCCACTTCCACGAATTATCAAAGTTCCTTTAACAGGTAACTCAGCCTGAACAAGTAACTTCGTAAGTTTACCTACAGACTGATACTCTACTCTGATGTTCAAATTACCGACAGTGGTTAGCCATTGTCTTTCTACCACTGGACTGGTTGCTGAAAGTGGTAGAGTCAAATTTTCCAGCAGTTGTTTAGCTGCCAGCAACGACAAAGCCATCTGTTGACGCGGCTGTAAATCTGAGTAATCGCTCTCAATATTGGGCATTGTCTCTAGAGTACTGACAGAGCGATAGGTACTTCTTAGCACCAATCCAGCTATATCATTTAGTGCTTGAGACTCGTTGGGAAAAAAGTTCTCCACCACTTGAACTAATTTTGCCCCTAGAGGAACTGAAGATGTCACCAATGCCTGACACTGTTCCAGTAATTGCTGGAAAACTCTCTCCGGCAAGGGGCAAGGCAGTTTCAGCTTCGACTGTTGTACCATCCATCCCCAGGTAGGAACGAGCGTCATTGACGGCTCATCAACAAAATCGGGATAGTCGATTAATTGTGTTTCCCAGGGAAACAAAGGTGGGTGGTCTTGGGCTTGGATTTGTAACCGATGTTTAATGACGGCTTGAAAACGATCTTGCACAGTAGGAATTTCTCCCAATTGAAGGGTCTGGGGCGTTACTCCCAATTTTGGCTCACTGCTTTTTGAAGCAGTGGCTTCATTGATGAGTTTTTTTACCCCGTCATTTTCCTCAGATTCTACCGATTGCTCGTTATTTTTGACATCATCTGTCAATAACCAACCGAGATACTGGTATTGTGAGGATTCTGAGTCACTATTCATGAGTAGATGCACCTGATCCGGACACTAATGAGTTACGAATTTCCCAAGCTTGCTCAAGAATCTTAAACCATCGTTTTTGAAGTTGTGCCATTGACAGCCCTAAAGTTTTGGCGATTTTTTCATCGGCTTGTCCTTGTTGCTTCAACTCTAATAAAGACCGTTGCTTATTGTCCATCTGTGCTGTGTATACTTGCCATTGCTGGGGAGTTAAGCCCAAATTGGTGTGCAAAGAAGCTTCCAGCCACTCGTGAACTAATTCCCAACGGTGTAATAAAGCAAACCGAATTAAATGATACTTGAAGCGCTGCTGTAAGTAATCTCTCTGACGAGGGGTTAAACCTAAAATCGACTCTATTTCTTGTGCTGAGAGATCCTGGAGGCGGAGAGAAAAGTAATCAGCACAGTCAGATTGTTGTCGTTGTTCGAGATAATTCATTAATTCTGTAACCACAACCGAACGCAAGGTATCTTCTTCAGGTTCGGGTTCGGCTTGCGTTGCCATTGTGGAGCGCAATTGATGCACTGCGGGTTCTTCCCAAGAACCATCGCCTTCGTTATTGCTACCTTCTGCGGCTTGTTCTATATCTACGCTGGTTTCTGGGGGCTGCTGTTGAGAAAAAGTTTGTGCCCGCAAGATAATTAGCTGCTGCTGACGGCCTGGTAAGGGAATGCGTCGTTTGCCGTAGCGCTCGGTAAATGCCATATACTCAGACAATTCTAGAAGCGTCTGAGGGCGATAAGTAGCACCAAGTTGATTTTCTCGCCGGAAAGCGTTTAATGCTTCCAGATAAAAACTTTGTAAAAAATCTTCGATTATAGTCAGTCGCCCTTGATAACTCAATTGCTTCTGAGGCGGATTAATGTATCGATAAATAATTGCACTCAGAGTGCTGTGTAATTCTACCCTGCCCCGATTTGAACCCAACTGATAGTACCTGAGACACTGTTGTAGCCGATGCCGAGCCAGGGTCATCGCCGAGCTTTCTACAGTTCCAGAAGCTTGAATACGTTTGCTCTCATGGCAAATCCGATATACTTCGGTGGTAATACGTCTTGCTACATCATGGCAATTCTGTTCCGAAGCTTTGGTCGATTGTTGAAACTCCTTGGATAGGAGTTGAAAGATCACCTCCACGCCTTTAGAATTTTCTCCCAGAATATTTGCAGATGGAATAGTTGCGGTTGCGGCTGAATTCATAGTCTCAGTTTTCAAAAGACCTTAAGTATTTAAATACAACCTGTACGACTGTGGGTGTTGGCTTTTTTGGTTTTACGTATAAGCTAAACGCAGACCAATCCTACATTCAGGATATGGCTGATTTTATTATTCCCAACTTGGATGGGATTGTTCACACTTTGATAGATGTTATTGCCATTACCCAGGAGCCGTATACAAGTCATTATGGATTTAGAAGCACAAATTCAATTGCTGATTGACAATGCACCCCGCGATGGTATAACACCAAATCTGATTGCAGCAATTGCTCCTGCCCTTAGAGCGATCGCTCAAAAATTACGTCACTCCCAGTACTATATTCTCCAAAATTCGGAGGCAAGCTGGGTTTTAACTACCTTGAGCAATCGTGCTAATCCAGGATTGGAAAAGCGAGTTATTTACGCTTTCCCTACCATACAGGATGTCTCTCTAATTTCCCCTGCTGGGCTTGACCCTCAAATGCTAGCTAAAATTGTTCCTGTCACCCATATTTTGTTCCAATTAGTGGCATTGGAACCCGTAGATAGTATCCTTTTTTTGGAAACGCCGGGTAAGACCACTCATACCGTCGAAATTCGGCGAACTGATCTAGAGAAACTCATGCAACAAAGGTTGCAGCAGCAGCGATCGCCTAAACAGATACCCCCTGATATTGCATAGAAAAATTTGGGATGTGGGATTTTTTAGATACAATCCCACATCCCAAATTTTAAATCTCAAATTTGTTTGAAAAAGTTTTTGATGAAAAGAAATTAATGCCAATTACGACCCTTTTAGTTCTTTAAAGAACCAGGCGATCGGCCTAATCTAAAATTGGTGAACAAACAGTTATCAGTGAACATTTTTCAAAATTTAGCTGACAACTGAGCCAAATTTCCCCACCTAAGAACATTTGGTAGGTTTAACTTGGCATCTAAAGCCCCATTTTCTACCTAATAACTGAGTTAATAGAGGCGACTCAGTGTGTACTCAGCTATGTTAATCAATGCCTGGTGACATTCTGAGGGTGGGAGAACTGCAAGATGTTCAATTGCTAACTTAGCATGGTGAGCAGCTAACTCCCGCGCCTGGTGTATGCCTTGACTATCTTGAATTAGTGCTAGTGCTTGCTCCAAATCTCCATCTTGAGCAAACTCTCGTTCAATTAGCACTTCCAAGGATGGTTTTTCCGCTAAAGCAAATAAAACAGGCGCAGTCAGATTACCACTTTTGAGATCAGACCCCACTGGTTTACCCAAGGTATCTGTCGTACTAGTGAAATCTAGAATGTCGTCAACGATTTGAAATGCTATACCAAAATGACGACCGTAGTTATAGAGATGCTCAACAGTTTCCCGCGAGACTTCACTAAGTAACCCAGCAGCTTTAGAACTGTTGGCGATTAACGAAGCTGTTTTGTAATAACTCTTCTGGAGGTAAGTTTCAATAGAGATACCACCATCAAAACGATTTAGTCCCTGCTGGATCTCCCCAGTAGCCAGATCCATTATGACTTCTGAGAGGAGTTTCACAACCTCCAAATTGTCCAAGTTTGCTAAATACCAGGACGATTGGGCAAAAAGAAAATCTCCTGCTAATATGGCAATGCGATTACCGAACAAACTATGAACGGTAGGAACGCCTCGCCGCACGTCTGATTCATCTACCACATCGTCATGTACCAAGCTTGCTGTGTGAATCATTTCTGTAATCTCAGCTAGGCGGCGATGACGCGGTGTAATATCTTGCTCTAACATTGTTGCCCGCGATATTAGCAGGACAATTGCTGGTCTGATACGCTTTCCCCCAGCTCCGAATAAATGTTCGGCTGCTGCAAACAAAATGGGGTGGCGATTTCCAACTAGCTGTTTTAGGTTATCTGCTAGTAGTCGCAGGTCTGCTTCCACAGGGGTAAACAGGGAGGTGGCTGGGGTCATGGATGGGCGGACTCTGACTTAGGTTACGAAAGTTTACATATCCTACACTCATTTTAAGATAACCCTGTGCCAGCGCAAAGTTTTCATAAGACAATCCCATTTTCATGAGTCTATGGTGATAGTTAAGGTTGCCAATACTTTTGTCAATAAGTAATTATGCTTAATTACTGGGAGAATCATATTTTAAACTAACTTAAAAGATGACTTTTCAGTATACCAAGACAAATACTAGTTTTAATTATATTAAGTAGTTTGCCAGTACAGGTTTACCCCTACAGATTAAAGCGAAATTCAAGCAATATTACTTATTGACAAAATGGATATAATTTAAATTGAGTTGCCAATGGATAAAACTAAATTTCTTCATAACTGAAGTGTAGCTATTCAAAAAATTTGAAATTTAGCAGTGGAATGGGCTTCAAATTCAGGGTCGTTGTGTTACGCTAAAATATAGGAATTTTAAATTTTTCAGATATTCACACTCCAAAGTAGTTCACTTACTAAGTGATTTTACTGTATCGGTAATGTGAGTCTAAAATAATTAGTCGTAGCATAGATTAAGGGAATAATCCCTTTAATTTTTCCTACGATATGCAAAACTCCTGGCTTGGAGCTATGCTATATCCCTATGGGAAGCCGCTACACGTCTTCAGCGCACGTTGAGCGCAAGCATTGCTCTTTTCACAGCAGTGTGAGTAAAAATAACGCAGATCAAGTAGACCGATGAGAATCGTAGTTTTAGATTGCTAAACGGTAATCTAACTGCTGTGGATCTATGGTCTGCAAGAAGTCTCATTAAACAATAAATTCTTTGTCCGTAGAGAATTTTATCTCTATAGGTAATTTTACCATAGGAAGCTACAGCAATCAAGAATGTACTTGGTTGGCTGAGGTTCTACTAATTTTATGGAATTTTATATTCGTTTGAAAGGGTGCTAGTAGAACAATGATTTACGGAAGTATACCTATGATGATTTTTATTTTAGCGTCTGGATATTTGTTCACAGTCTACCTGTTATTGGCACTGGCAAAGCGAACGGGTACAAAGACTGTTCCTAAAAGTTTTCCTTCATCCGCCGAAGGAAAACACAAGCAGGAGATATCAGTAAGGGCAAAGGTGATTGAAGCTGTTAATAGTCAGTAGTGGGTAGTAAGGAGTTAGGAGTTATTAATTCAAAACTTTTAACTCTTAATACTGATTACATCTGAGGTTGCTTGCGAACAAGGGGATTTTGCCCCTTGCCTCACTAGCTTGATTCTGTAAAGTTTCACAAAGAATTGGTATAAACCTCGTCTAGCTCGAAACCTGTGGTTTTTCTGCCAAAAAATATAAAAAACATTAGAAATGCCCTTGGTTTAAATCGTTCTATTTGTTTGGGTCGTTTTTATCCTTTTTGTCCTTGGGATCTTTTTTAGGTTTTTTAACTTCTTTATTACTTTTTCTTTCCTTCGACATTAGCGTTCTCCAACTAGGTTATTCAGTGAAAGCTTCCATATTCTGCCGTCAGAAAATCAGGACATGACTTACCTGATATTCTTGTAAGGCAAAAAAGAAAGTATCAAACATAAATGCTACTAACTACAATGATACGGTGTTGTTTGATTTAATGTAGCTTGAATCCATATTGCCAGAGGTTGCCCAAATTTCATCAAGATTCAGGTTACAGAGGAGAATTTTCTTTTCTGGCAATCATAACCTAAGTAAATCGGCTTAAATAATTAAAGATTTGCAAGACTTACGCAAATAATAGCCAAAACCACACGCGGTAGGGGTAATATCATGAATTGCCTCTACCGCGTGTGGTTTTGCGTAAATTCTATTCTAACTCCCTTGACTGACTATTGCTCCAACAATTTCAATCGTTGCCACCAACGATTGAGGGGATAATAGACCACGGGTGCCCACAGACTACTAAGAATGGCAGAGGCGAGGGCGACACGCTGGTAATATGTCCAAATATCTGTTACTTTGCGCTCATTTCCTATCAAAGTTAATTGCAACCCAAAGATAGTTTCTGCCAAAACTGCCATCACAAAGACAATTACAGCAATCGAAATAAAGTCTTCTTCAATAAAACGCTGTTTCTGGAGCAGACCAGTTAAAATTCCTACAATTCCTAAACTGATGGCATGACTAGGATTAGGTGCTGTCATGGAATCTTGAAGTAGCCCCAGAACTATACCTGCCAAGGCTCCGGCAAATACTGTGCGCTTCACACTCCAAGTTACCACCCAAATTAATAGCCAGTTAGGGCCAATTCCCAATAATTCCATACCTGGCAGGCGGGTTGGTAATAATAGTAAACATAACAGTACAGAACTAGCAGTCACTATCCAACTAAACAACTGCCGTACACCGGGATGCCAACGAGAAAGTGGCTGGATTCGGAATTTCGATTTTCGCTCTGACGATTTTGGCTTTTTCTGCCTGCTAATACCAAATGCAGGAATCTTCATTTTTCTATGGATTTTCAAGGGAGAATTTACTTAGACTTTTGCGGCAGTTGATTTGCCGACTTTTCGTTTTCCGGCTCTTGGTTTTCTGGCTTTGGATAAACTGCTACCCAATCAAGAGAGCGGATTGGCGGAAAAAGCTCAATTTTCGCTACTGATGCGGGAAGTTTCTTTAAATCCAGCGACTTAATTCGTCCTACTGCTAAGCCAGATGGAAATTTCTGACTATAGGTAGATGTGGAAACTAAATCTCCTATTTTGACATTTGGGACTTTTTCATAAAACTCCAGCACAGCTTCGGCAGAAGAATCTCCTCGCAAAACGCCTTTAGCTGCTGTGCGGCTAACTGATACACCAACTTGACTCTTGAGGTCACTGATTAACAACACGCGGCTAGTATTGGGAGTTACACTCTCCACCAAACCGACTAATCCGCCATCGGCCTTGACTACAAAGCCTTCCTGAATGCCTGCATTCGCGCCGCGATTCAGAGTAACTTGTTGCCACCACTGGTCAGCACTACGTCCTATTACCCTGGCTGGAATTGGCCGTGATGCCAGTGGCTCTTTTTCCACATAGCCTAATAAATCTTGTAGCTTTGTCTTTTGACTTTCCAAATCTACTATACGGGTTTGCAATTCTAATATCCGGGCATCTCTGATACGTTCTTCTGGAGTTGGCCCTGACTGCAAAATCTCTAATGGACGGGTAAGTGCCTGGTATGTCTCAAGCACCAATTCACCTTGAGTTTGTCGCAATACCCAAGCACTACCAACTACTAGAGCTAACAACCCAATTTGTAAGCCTTTACGATCCCACCAGCGCCGTATTGTAACCATATATACCTTTATCTACTTATACAATTAAGTTCTATTTGGATTCTATTTATATAGAACCCAAATAGAACTCAAATAGAACTCAAGTATGATATTTTTTTGCTACATATTGCGAGAGCTTTCGGTAACAACCCGTTCTAACTGTTTGAAGTTTTCTAACACCCGACCGGTTCCCAGCACAACACAACACAGAGGGTCGGCGGCGATGTGGGTAACAATCCCCGTTTCATGACTAATTAAGGTATCTATGCCTTTGAGCAAAGCACCACCCCCAGCTAACATAATCCCTCTGTCAATAATGTCTGCTGCTAGTTCTGGAGGTGTACGTTCCAGTGTCCGCTTCACAGCTTCTATAATTACTGATAGTGGTTCCAACATACTTTCACGGATTTCTGGGCCTTTGATGGTTACAGTTCGCGGTAGACCAGAAAGCAGGTGTAAGCCTCGGATTTCCATCATGGCATCATTATCATCATGGGTAGGATACGCAGAACCAAGCCGAATTTTGATGTCTTCAGCAGTTCGTTCACCAATGACTAAGTTATGAACTTTTTTAATATACTGAATGATTGAATCAGTTAGTTCATCCCCAGCAATGCGTACTGATTCGCTGATTACCGTGCCCTGAAGACTTAGCACCGCGACTTCGGTTGTACCACCACCAATATCGATAATCATGTTGCCAGTAGGTTCGGCAACAGGCAGTCCTGCACCAATGGCGGCAGCTACAGGTTCATCGATTAAATAAACTTTTCTTGCTCCTGCTTGGTGAGCCGCATCCATCACAGCCCGTCTTTCTACACCCGTGACCCCACTGGGAATACCAATGACAATTCGGGGTAAAATTAGAGACTTGCCTTCATTTACACGCTGAATAAAGCTTTTCAGCATTAGCTCGGCTATATCGAAATCAGCGATTACACCATCGCGCAAGGGGCGGAGGGCAATCACATTTCCAGGTGTGCGGCCGAGCATTTTTTTGGCTTCTTCTCCTACTGCTAGCGCTACCTTTTCGTTGACATCGATAGCAACTACAGAAGGTTCTTGCAGTACAATACCTTTCCCAGATACATAAACCAGGGTGTTAGCAGTACCGAGGTCGATACCCATATCCCATGATGTGCGAAAGTTCCTAAAAATACCCACGCTTCTCTAAGCCCCCTATGTGCGATACTTCTTGACTACAACGGTAAGAGTGGATTCGATTATCTTTGTATCCTGAGTTCAGCAAACTAAACTATATTTTTATATGATTCCCAGGAATATTTACTATGTCTCAGTCCCTTGTTTTTTGATATTCTCTGGTTTGCTTAGTATATCCGTATACTTTTATGTGTTTCTCCAAGTAGTTATGTATAATTTTTCAATTCCACTATATTGTTAACTGTTTAACACATTATTTTCAAGTGTTTCACAATTCGCTATGATAAAAGTCGGAATTAACAAGTACACCTGTACTGAAAGGTAAAACCTATGAGTATCAATATTGTCACCCTTGTTGGCCGTGTAGGCGGCGACCCAGATATAAAATATTTTGAGTCTGGTAGTGTTAAGTGTAGATTGACATTAGCGGTAAAAAGGCGATCGCGCAACAGCGACGAACCTGACTGGTTCACTCTGGAATTATGGGATAAAACGGCTGAAGTAGCAGGTAATTATGTGCGTAAGGGCAGCTTAATTGGCATCAAAGGTTCCTTAAAGTTTGACACATGGAGCGATCGCCAAACAGGAGCAAACCGTTCTACACCAATTATTAGAGTAGACCAACTGGAATTATTAGGCTCTAAGCGCGATGGAGAGGGCGGTGCAGGAGATATGTCTTCGGAACATTTTTAATTAATTGGAATTGGGAATTGATTATTAGACATCTGGTGAAAATGAATGTAGAGACGTTGCAATGCAACGTCTCTACAAGGGTTTCAGGTAACGCATAATTAATTTCTGGAGATGTCTATTAGTCCTTTGCCCTCACAAAGGACAAATGACTAATAACTAATAACTAATTTGTAAAGTCACCGATGCTTCCACTTCTTGTTCACCACCAACGACAGGGGTAGAAGAATCGGCTACCTTGGCAGCTTCAGCCCGTAAGAACATGGGTGGTGGAGGCGCAGTAGCATTATTAACTTGAATGCTGACTATTTCTTTGGATTTGAAACCCAAGGCACTGAAAACAGCATCAGCTTGCTGGCGGGCATCTTGGGTGGCTTCTTTTAATGCTTGTTTTTGAGCAGCTGCGATCGCTTCATCATTCGCAACAAAACTAATACCATTAATTTGTGTTGCACCTGCTTTCACTGCATCATCTAATAATGTCCCAGCTTTCTCGGTGGGAATCCTAAAACTCACCGTGTTACTGGCAGCATAGCCTGTAATCCTTTGCACATTATTGGTGTAGCTGTACACTGGATTCAACCGGATACCAGTAGTTTGTAATTTTTCGACATTTTGGCTTTTGAGGAACGCAACTACAGCCGATGACTTCCGGGCTGCTTCTTGCTGTACTTCCTGTGCTGTTTTCCCCTGAATCTCTACTCCTAAGCTGACTTGTGCCAGGGTTGTCGGAATCGTTTCAACTCCACGACCACTGACACTAAGGGTTCGCCACATTTTCTCCTTTTCTTGCGCCAATGCAGGTAGTACAAAAGTTGCACATACCAACAGAGCTAAAGGCAGTATTTTCCACAAGTTTCCAGATGGAAACTGAGAACCGGGTAAAGCGGCTCTAGTCATAAGATTTGCACTCCTCAAAGTATCCACAGATGTTTTTAATAAGCGTATTTAGCAATCTTCTGGCGACTGTTAAAAGTCAACAGTCACCACAAGTTTTTCACAACTTAAGTGCGATCGCTAGATACGATTTCTATGTTCTTACTTTGACACTGCGATCGTCAAAAGCTGAAATGGTTACATTTTTTGATACTAAAAAAATTACACCAACATTTTTAAAGATTTTGTCATGATGGTAAATTAATTCACCGACTTTGACTTACTGCAACTTTCTAAACTGTCTGTAGCCCGGGTTTGCGAAGTTTTCTGATAGCGGTTGATGGAGTGGAGAAATGGCACAAACTAAGCTTTTGAACCTGCCAATAGCGTCTCCAGAGATAGATGTTTTCCAGAAACACGTCAAAATCAAAGAGAAGGATTTTCACAGAACCCATGCATTTGTTAGATCCAATTAACTTCTCTTTTCCTCTGCTGGCTACTGCAACAGAAGCCGCAGACAGTTCAATGGTAGTAGCCGCAGTGCTACTAAGCTTAGTAGTCGTTTACCTCGCCAGCAAAGTTGGTGGAGAGTTATCAAACAAAGTGGGTTTGCCGCCCGTTTTAGGGGAACTAGTAGGTGGTGTGGTAGTTGGCATCTCTGTTTTCCACCTTTTAGTGTTTCCAGAAAGCAGCACAGACAGTTCTAACTCTTTGATCATGTCCTTCCTTCAAATCACTGCTGGTTTAAGTCCTGAAGCCACTCCAGCAGTATTTGCAGCCCAGTCTGAGGTCGTTTCCGTTTTGGCAGAATTGGGTGTAATCATCCTGCTGTTTGAAATCGGCTTGGAGTCAAATTTAAAAGACTTAATGGCAGTTGGTATCCAAGCCACCGTTGTCGCATTTGTGGGGGTAGTAGTACCCTTTGCGGCTGGTACTGTGGGACTGATGACTTTATTTGGAATTGCTGCTATACCCGCAATTTTTGCTGGGGCGGCTTTGACTGCCACTAGTATCGGCATTACTTCCAAGGTGCTGTCAGAGTTGGGGCGGCTCAATTCTAAAGAAGGGCAGATTATTTTGGGTGCTGCTGTAATTGACGATGTTCTAGGAATCATCGTTTTAGCGGTAGTTGCCAGCCTAGCTAAAGATGGCGTGGTGGATGTCAGCAAAGTTATTTACTTGATTATCAGCGCCACTGGTTTTATTTTGGGAGCAATCCTACTAGGGAATGTTTTCAATAAATCATTTGTAGCGATCGCTGATCAACTCAAAACACGCGGTGGATTGGTAATACCAGCATTCATCTTCGCCTTTGCAATGGCATACCTTGCCGCCGTCATCCATTTAGAAGCAATTTTAGGAGCTTTTGCGGCGGGTTTAGTTCTAGAAGAGACAGAGAAGCGCAAAGAATTGCAAAGGCAAGTCTGCCCTATTGCCGATATGTTAGTGCCAATTTTCTTTGTTACTGTTGGGGCAAAAACCGATTTGGGAGTGTTAAATCCAGCAATTCCTGACAATCGAGAAGGTCTAATTATGGCAACTTTCCTGATCATAGTAGCCATTCTCGGTAAAGTTATCACAGGCTTAAGCGTGTTTGGTCAACCGGAAATCAACCGTTTAGCGATCGGTGTGGGGATGATTCCTAGAGGGGAAGTTGGATTAGTGTTTGCTGGTGTCGGCGCAGCCAGTGGCGCTCTCTCGAAACCACTAGGGGCAGCAATAATTATGATGGTTATCTTGACAACCTTTTTAGCTCCTCCTTTGTTACGATTTGTGTTCCCAGATCCAAAAACTGTGGATGTAGGCTCAGACCAACTGGTTTTAGATGGTTCTTCTGGAACCTCGTTGGTAATTGAACCGCCTAAGTCAAAGGTGCCAGCATCAAATGACAGTGGCAATTTGGAAGTAACTCCAGATTCTGGCGATCGCTAATCAAAATCTTGGGTAAATTCTTACTGAGTTCTGAGTGATTTTCCCTCGGAACTCAGCACTCTAAGTTCAGTAAAATCACCGTATTTTGAAGATTCTGCAATTATAAAGTGGAAACTTCTCTCTCCAAATTTCCGTCCCATCTGATTGTAGAATAATCGTCTGTTTATAATTTCTACCAGCATTCGGAATGTTATTTATTTCCAGTATCCCTAGGCTTGTGAGCCATTATCTGAATATTTTCCAGGTAATTGGGGAGTAACACCCATAAATTTTGCTAGATCGTTTGACAGTAATGGGAATTATTTATTTAGTGCATTGATGGCAAAAAACAAAAAACAGTTATCAGTGAACAGTTATCAGTTATTAGTTTTCTAGCTTCCTTGGGAGTCAGATTCCTCCACCTCCAAAGGTGGAAGATTTTATATTGGGATTTCAAGCAAATATGAAATCTGATAACTGATTTAAGCGTGTCTTTATACCAGCTTAAAAATCAAACAAGGCATCAAAGATCAAGTTTAGGTGGTGACGGTGTGATGACTTACCAATGAGTTGAGATATTGACGACTCCCATGAACGTGAATTAGGAGAAAGAACTGTGAAATTACACTGGTTACTACCCAGCACTATTGGAACTATCTTCATGCTATCGTCGCCGGCAATGGCTGCGAGACTTGAATCTTGGCGCTTTGATGCCAATCAAAACAGGCTGGAAATTAATACTGTGGGAGCAGTTCAACCCCAGGCACAACTAATTTTCAACCCGACTCGGCTGGTAATTGATTTACCAGGAACTACATTTGGTCGTCCGCAGCTAACCCAACAGGTGGGCGGGGGAATTCGCTCAATCCGGGTTGGGCAGTTTGATACAGAAACAACACGCATAGTTGTAGAACTGGCACCTGGTTATACTTTAGACCCCAAACGCGTCCAATTTGTTGGGACAGCTGGCGATCGCTGGACGGTGCAATTACCTAGACCAGAAGTTGATCGAGTCGCCTCATTTCCCGCCTCACCTCCCAGAAGTGCTTACACTGTCGTTACCCCAGACTCTGAACGGCAACCTAGTATTTCAAGAGTTGCCACTACTACACGAGGGGCGACGCAAATTGAAGGCTTGACAGTAACAGGCGATGGGTTGTTCCTCCGTACCAGTGGTGGCAATCCGGGCATTAAGACAATTCGCAGCCGCGATCGCGCTAGTATCTTCATAGATATCTCTGACGCATCTTTATCACCACGTTTGGCGCAACAGAATAATCAGCCTGTTAACAAACATGGTATTAGTCGCGTCGAATTCACCCAACTACAAAACCAAGCTCCTATTGTTCGCTTGACTTTGCGGGTAGATAAAAATAGTCCAGATTGGCAAGCAAGTAATAGTAATAGTGGTGGTTTGGTGGTTCTGCCTAGTCGCCTTGTCAGATTGCCTGGAAGTAGTAATTCGGACAATCAATCACAACCACCCTCCTTCCCTAGCAGATTATCTGCTGCTAACAACTCCCCAGCAACCATTGAGTCTGTGCAACTGGCTGATAATGGCAGACAGCTACTGATTAGAGCCGACCAAACTTTATCTGCTACGGGAACCTGGGATAGATCATCCGGTGTGTTCCGCGTCACAATTAACAATGCCAAGTTAGCTCCCAGAGTTACAGGCCCTACTTTTGCCCCCAATAGCCCCATTCTCCGGGTACGTCTGCAACCCCAAGCAGCCAACACAGTCGTTGTTTTAGTTCAACCAGCACCTGGAGTACAACTCGATCAACCCCAGCAAATCGGCGACCAGCTTTTGGCTATACCAATACAAGGTTCTCGTCGAATTGTTTCCCTCCCCGGAAGACCCTCCTATGGTTTACCTGGGCTACCGCCGCCAAACCGGGGGCCATTCCCAGACCCAAACAATCCCAATCCCCAGCCCCAATTCCAACCACAGCGCCGAGTTACTAATGGACGAGTGGTAGTCCTCATTGACCCAGGACATGGCGGTAAAGACCCTGGGGCATTAGGTCTTGGGGGACTACGCGAAAAGGATATCATCTTGCCTATTAGCAAAAGAATAGCTCAGGTTTTGCAACAAAATGGCGTACAAGTTGTGATGACGCGAGATTCTGACTATTTCGTCACCCTTCCGGGACGGGTGCAATTGGCAGAGCGAGCTAACGCTGATGTGTTTGTTAGCATTCACGCTAATGCAGTTGGCCCTGGTCGTTCGGATGTCAGCGGCTTAGAAACATATTATTACGACAGTGGTTTGGGTCTAGCTCGCACTGTGCATAACAGTATTCTCCAAGGCGTAAATGTTAGAGATAGGGGAGTGCGAAGAGCCAGATTTTTTGTTCTCAGAAAAAGTTCCATGCCTTCTATTCTTGTAGAAACAGGTTATTTGACTGGTCGAGATGATAACGCTAAACTCAGAAGCTCCGCTTACCAAAATCAAATGGCAGATGCGATCGCTCGTGGCATCCTTCAGTATTTAAAGAGAAGATAAGTAATTTAGTCGAAATTATTGAGTAAATACATCTAATCTTTATCGTTTTTATCCAATTTAGTAGTAAAACAATTTAAGTATTATTGCGGCGGGACAAGAGTAGCATCTTTGTTATTGTCATCTGATGCTTACAAGTCAAATTTACCTGGGCGAATGGATGGCATGGCAAAATCAGAAGAGCGTGCTATATTTTACGCCATTAGCTGTGTCTTAATAAGAGCGTAATACTCAAGTGTGTGCGGTGATGGTGTGAGGATTTGCCAATATATTGAAATTTTGACGGCTCCCATGAATGTGAATCAGGAGAAAAGACTGTGAAATTACGCTGGTTACTATCCAGTACTATTGGAACTATCTTCATGCTATCGTCGCCCGCAATGGCTGCGAAACTTGAATCTTGGCGTTTTGATGTCAATCAAAACAACCTAGAAATAAATACTGTAGGGAATGTTCAACCCCAAGCACAATTAATTTTTAACCCCACTCGTTTGGTAATTGATTTACCAGGAACAACATTTGGCCGTCCGCAGCTAACCCAACAGGTGGGCGGTGCAATTCGTGCTATCCGTGTTGGGCAGTTTGACGAACAAACAACGCGCATAGTCGTTGAAATGACTCCTGGTTATACTTTAGACCCCAAGGGAGTACAATTTGTTGGTAGAACTGGCGAACGCTGGATGGTGCAATTACCCACGCCAGTAGCCGAAAATGTTCCCTCAAGAAATACTGGTGGGCAACAACAAGCTATAGCAACACAACCTTCACCGAAAACATCTCCATCAGTGTTCTCACCAAGAGATATTTACAACGTGGTGAGAACAAGCCCTATTAATCTACCTAAAAACGGAATGCTTGCCGCCAGGGTAACTCAAATTGAGAACTTACAAGTTACAGGCGATGGTTTTTTCATCCGTACCAATGGTGGTAATCCTCAGATTCAAGTAAATCGTAGCAACGATCAAAGAGAAATTAACATCGACATTGCCAGCGCTACTTTATCACCAAGTCTAGAGCAACGCGATTTGTCGATTAATCGTTATGGTGTCAGCCGTATTCAGTTCAGCCAACTACAAACAAGCCCATCTGTTGTTCGCATGACTTTACAGGTGGATGAAAATAGTCAAAATTGGCGAGCCACTAATAGTAACAGTAGTGGTTTTGTGCTTCTGCCCAGTCGTGGCATTGCTCAGTTCCCTGGAGGTAATAGTAATAGTCCACGCCCCATACCATCTAGTACAGCGACTATTGAGTCTGTGCAACTGGCTAATAATGGCACACAACTACTGATTAGAGCAGACCAAGCTTTATCTGCAACAGGAGGCTGGGATAGAACCTCTGGTTTGTACCGCATTACCATCAACAATGCTCGGTTAGCTCCTAAAGTTACAGGCCCAACTTTTAATGCTAATAGCCCTATCCTGCGAGTCCGCCTGCAACCCCAAGAATCTAATACAGTCACCGTCTTGGTTCAGCCAGCAGCCGGAGTGCAAATTGGCGAACTTAACCAAGTTGGCGACCAGCTTTTGGCTCTAGAATTACAACGTTCTGGTAGTGTTACACAGCAGCCCATTGATTTACCTCCTTTATCGCCAAACCAAGGTCAATTCCCCAACCCCATAGATAATCCTCGTCCTATATCTCAACCAAAGCCGCGCCCCTCAGTTCCTAGAGGGAAATTACTAGTTGTGATTGACCCAGGACATGGTGGAAAAGACTCAGGCGCTCCCGGTTTAGGTGGACTTTTAGAAAAGGATGTAATTCTGCCTATTGGTAAAAGGGTAGCAGCAATTTTAGAGCAAAATGGTGTACAAGCGGTACTAACACGAAATGCTGACTTTTTCGTAGAACTTCAGGGACGGGTAGAAATTGCCGAGCGAGTTAATGCAACTGCGTTTGTCAGCATTCACGCTAATTCCGTTGATAATCGCCCTGATGTGAATGGGTTAGAAGTATATTATTACGATAGCGGTTATGCTCTGGCGGAAGCGGTTCGCAATACCATCCTCCAGAATATCGGTACAATCAAAGACCGGGGAACCCGCAAAGCCAGATTCTACGTTCTCAGAAAAAGCTCTATGCCTTCGATTTTAGTAGAAACAGGTTATATGAGTGGTCGAGAAGACAATCCCAGATTGGCATCACGAGAGTATCAAAATCAGATGGCAGAAGCGATCGCTCGTGGCATCTTAAAATACTTACAGCGTTAACATAGTACAAATTACTATTAAAAGGTGGTATTTAGAATCCTTTGGCGTGCAGAATTTAGTGGTCAATTAGCCGATTGTCTGCTAAATTCTGTATTTTAAATCCCAAAACCTAAATTAATATCAGCCTGTGTCTTCATCTTCGATCTTTGAAGCGAATCTGGACGATTTTTCTGCTCAAGAACCCCAACGTGCGCCAATTGGCATCTTTGACAGTGGTGTGGGTGGATTGACGGTACTGCGACAAATATATCGGCAACTCCCCAATGAATCAATTGTTTACTTTGGGGATACAGCCCGACTTCCTTATGGAATTCGTTCACAAGCAGAAATTTTACAATTTACGCGCGAAATTCTTACCTGGCTACAAAAGCAGCAGGTAAAAATGGTAATTATGGCTTGCAACACCAGTTCTGCCCTAGCCCTAGAAACCGTTCGTCAAGAATTCAACATACCCATTTTAGGGGTGATTCTACCGGGTGCAAAAGCTGCGGTGCAGGAAGGAAAGCGGATTGGTGTAATTGCCACTCCAGCTACGGCGAAAAGTAATGCTTATAAGCACGCCATTCTCGAAATTGCTCCTGATGTTCAAGTCTGGCAAGTTGGATGTCCAGAGTTTGTGCCACTTATTGAGCAAAACCGGATTCACGACCCCTACACTGCGGAAGTGGCAAGAGCCTACTTAGAGCCTTTACTAGAGCAAGAAATTGACACCTTAGTTCATGGCTGTACCCATTATCCCCACCTTACACCAGTATTGCGATCGCTCCTCCCCTCTCAAGTCAAGCTAGTTGACCCAGCTGTTCATGTCGTGGCAGCTTGTGCCCAAGAGTTAGACTTGCTAGGCTTAAAAAATACTCACCCCCCACTACCAACTCGTTTCGCCGTTAGCGGGTGTCCACAACAATTTTCCCAGTCAGGAGTGCAATGGCTAGGCTATACGCCAATGGTTGAAGAGGTTCGCTTTACTGATAGCGCTATTTCCCAACTTCTTTGAAGGAGGCAGGGAGC
>NZ_JADEXU010000055.1 GCF_015206895.1 Nostoc sp. LEGE 12450
CCTGCCCCCTGCCCCCCTGCTCCCTTGCTCTCCTCACTCCATCCAAAAATCTGAGAGAGCCGGTCTTGCTCTATCTCCACGGCTTCTGCAAAGGTTTCGGAAGTGAGAACACCTGCCATCAAGTTTGGAAAACCTACTCTTGCTTCTAGTGTTACCACATCTCCTGGTTGCAGTCTGACTATCAAGTAACCAGGGCTGTAGAGGTCTTCTTTGTCACTTAATCCCCGTTTTGTCTCCTCAGACAATCCATAATTCCAATACCAAACTGCATCTGGTTGATATTTTCCTTTTGTCCAACGCAAGTGCCAAGGTATACCGAAATTACCCAATTTTTTTGCTTGCAGGCAGATTTGCTGTTGCCCAAGCAATTCTGAGAACTGTAATCCTGAACTAGCAATTTGTGGGTGGTGAAAATCACGTTCTGCGATCAGCAGTCGCAGCCGTAAAATTGCTGTATCGCTTCCGTCATAGCGATATTGGATCAAGATTCGATCGCAAAATTGGACAGGGGCATTGGGAAGAGGCAGAGGGGCATTTTGCTGGAGGCAAGGAGGAGAATGAGAAATTACCTCTTTTCTGTCTGTTCCAAAGTTTTCAGCCTCCACTAACCCATAAGGCATCACCAATTGTCTGGTTAATTGCCAGTTATCTCGACCCCAAATCCATTTTGGAACTGGGTTAATATCAAAACAGCGCAACAGTTCGTAGCCTGCCAGTTCAATCTGACCGTTACCCCAAACATTTGTCCCCAGTGCTACAACGCTCCCCGATAATTCTAAGCTAGCGTCTAAGTGTGAAAACAGCAGAGTCCGCCCAGAAGGTGGGTTTGTAGCGGTAAACAGCCAACCGTGATAGGTGCGCGTGCGGACATCAGAAATCGTGCCACTGGCAAAACTTCCTAAGCCATTGGTAAGTAACCATTCTCTTGTATCTAAATCAGGCATTGGCTACTCAAAATCGTTATGAGTATGATATAGTCGTAACAGATCGTAATTAAACTGTGAGAGCGTGGATGGGCGAGTTTTACTTGACCCGTATTTAAACGCTAATAAACCGATAAAGGAGAATTAGGTTAATGTCCCTTACTTACGGAACCGAAGGAAGCCTCCGCGTTGGCCAACAAGCTCCCGATTTCACAGCAACGGCTGTGGTAGATCAGGAATTTAAGACAATCAAACTTTCCGATTATCGCGGTAAGTATGTCGTCCTGTTTTTCTACCCACTAGACTTTACCTTTGTTTGTCCTACTGAAATCACAGCATTTAGCGATCGCTACGAAGAATTCAAGAAAATCAATACTGAAGTCCTTGGGGCTTCCGTTGACAGTGAATTCTCCCACCTCGCTTGGATTCAAACAGATCGTAAGTCTGGTGGTGTCGGCGACCTGAATTATCCTCTAGTCTCAGACATTAAGAAAGAGATTAGCGCCGCTTACAACGTTCTTGACCCAGCAGCTGGCATTGCCTTGCGTGGTCTGTTCATCATCGATAAAGATGGTATCATACAGCACGCTACCATCAACAACCTAGCTTTTGGTCGCAGCGTTGATGAAACCCTGCGGACATTACAAGCAATTCAGTATGTTCAATCTCACCCCGATGAAGTTTGCCCAGCTGGTTGGCAACCTGGTGACAAGACAATGAATCCTGACCCAGTGAAGTCTAAAGTTTACTTCTCTGCTGTCTAAATTTCGTTAGCAAACTCTAATCCAAGTTGTTGGAGTTGAGAGCAAAATCAATGAAAACCACAGATAAACAGAGATACACATGAAACAGTGTCAACCTCTGTATCTATCTGTGGTTTTTTCATAAAATAGTATTTAAATAATTCTGATTTTTCATGTTATGTGGAAAAGTCTAACAAAAACCTAACCCCCTAGCCCCCTTCCCGACGCGGGAAGGGGGAAAATTCAAAGTCTCTCTCCTTTTAGGAGAGAGATTTAGAGAGAGGTTTTCCAGATGCTGTGAAAAGTCAGTTAAATAATTAGGGTTAAAAATATGTTGAGTTCAACTGATTTTAGTGGCTTATTAAATGAGCGATTCTTCCGCAACTTTTTACCAGTTCCAGCTAGAAATCAACTCAGGTTTGGAGTAGGAACGCCTGATTTTCAACTGCCAGATATTACCAACGGAACTTTAGTAAAATTGTCTGATTATAAAGGCAAGCAATCAGTCTTACTCGCCTTTACTCGCATCTTTACCGAAAAACAATATTGTCCATTTTGTTTTCCTCATATCAAAGCCTTAAATGAGAAATATGAGCAATTTAAAAATCGCGGTATAGAAGTTTTAATGATTACTAGTACCGATGAACGGCAGAGTCAAATTGTTGTGAAAGATTTAGGCTTAAAAATGCCGTTATTGAGCGATCCTAGTTGTCGAGTGTTTCGTACCTATCAAGTAGGACAAGCATTAGGAGCGCCTTTACCAGCCCAGTTTGTATTAGATAAAGAAGGAAAACTCAGCTACTGGCATTTATTTTCTTTTCTAGATCACAATGCTAGTGTTGAGACTCTGTTAGAACAATTTAATTGGGTATAAGGTGTAAAATTAATTGGCAATATCCACTCTACTGATAAAACTGTGAGGTTTTATGGTGCTGACCCTTTATCATTCGCCTATTTCTCCTAACTCCCGCCGCGTCTGGATTACTCTGCTGGAAAAAGGACTTGAGTTTGAATTAGTAGAAATAAAGCTGGATGGGGAGCAGTTTAAACCAGAGTTTTTGGCGATTAGCCCCTTCCACCAC
The DNA here is from genome assembly GCF_015206895.1 of Nostoc sp. LEGE 12450. Lineage (GTDB taxonomy): Bacteria > Cyanobacteriota > Cyanobacteriia > Cyanobacteriales > Nostocaceae > Nostoc. The sequence continues at coordinate 2,749 of NZ_JADEXU010000055.1, forward strand.
ATTCCAGCTTTGGTGGATGATGGCTTTAATGTCGTGGAATCTTTAGCAATTCTGGACTATTTAGAGGCAAAATATCCCACACCTGCCATGTTGCCTAAAGATGCCAAGGATTTAGCGATCGCACGGATAGTACAACTGGTAACGGTGAATGAGCTTTTGCCAGCAACCACCACATTTTTACCTCAAATATTAGGCTTACCTGGAGAGAATCCCGAAAAAATCGAGCAGGCGAAGCAGAAAATTTCAACAGTACTCAAATTATTCGAGAATTTACTGGACGATCGCCCTTACTTTGGTAGTCAAAACCTAACTCTGGCTGAGGTTGTGGCTGGAACTGTAGTAATATGGCTGCCGGAAGTAGGCATTTCTTTAAAGAACTATCCAAAACTGAATGCTTGGCACGATCGCTTAATTGTACGTCCATCGTGGCAAGCTACCGAGTCTACACCAGAGGCAATGGAAGCGTTTAAGTCTGTCATTGTCGCGAGAAATACGCGGCAAACTCAGACTTAATCAATGTAGAAACGATAAATTTTACCGTTTCTACAATCCGAAATTTTCACAGCTTGACTTGCTGCAAATGACTGCGGGGATTATAAGTACGTATAGCCCGGATTTTTTCATAATATTCTCGTTCTTGTTGGCTGAGGTCTTTTGGTGGTGCGATCGCCACCTTCACCAACTGATCGCCACGTCCACCCTTGGCGAGGGGCCAACCTTTGCCACGTAAACGCAGCGATTGGCCAGAACGTACTCCGGCTGGTAGCTTGACATTAACTGAACCGTCGGGAGTGGGTACATCAATAGACGCTCCCAGAGTAGCTTCATCTGGTGTAATTGCTACTTCACACACCAAGTTATCGCCTTCCATTTGAAAGAACGAGTGCGGCTGAAGTTCAACTTTTAAGTATAAATCCCCTCGTTGTTGAGTCATCGGGTTGATTTGACCTTTACCCCGCACGCGCAGACGAGTACCAGGTTTAGCCCCAGATGGGATACGAACATCAATTGTCTCGTTACCTAAACTGAAGCGCTTTTGTACACCATTAAATGCCTCAGCAAAAGTTAGGGTGATTATAGCTTCACTATCCTGAGAAGTACCCGCACCTGGATCTTGAAACCCATAATCGTTAAAGCCACCAAAACCACTTGTAGCACCTGTAGGAGGGCGGTAAGAGTAACTTTGTCGCCCACCTCCACCACGAGGGGCAGCACCGCCAAAGCGCCCTAGCAACTCATTAATGAACTCATCAAAATTGCCGTATTGACTGAAGTCAAAGCCACCCATATCGGCACCAACGCCGCCGCCGGGGAAACCTTCACCAGCTTGTTTCCAATATTGGCCGAATTGGTCATATTTTTTGCGTTTATCTACATCTGAAACAACTTCGTAGGCTTCGCTAACTTCTTTAAAGCGTGCCTCTGCCTGTTTGTTATTTGGGTTGACATCGGGGTGATATTTGCGGGCTAGTTTACGAAAGGCTTGCTTAATCTCGTCTTGAGTGGCAGTCTTACTAACTCCCAAAATTGCGTAATAGTCTTTGAAGTCGGTTGCAGCCATCTACTAGCCTCCTATAGAAATTACTGTTATGTTTTTTTTTAAGAACACAGATATTTAATTGCTAGGTATAGTGCCAAGCAAAAGAATCTGATTTTAAATTAACAAAGAATATAGAAAATCAAGTGTGGTTCTTGCTCACCGTGCGATCGCAATTTCCGTACTCCGATTTTTCTGATAAGCGGATCAGCCCGTCTAGTCCCTCTTCCAGGCTTGGGGGGGCATCCCGGAGTTGACGGTACATCCGCAAAATAATTTCTTCAGGAACCTGGCGCGATCGCTTTTTATTCCATGCTAAACACAGCCAGACTGGTGTATCTACCCAAATTGCCGTAATTTGCGTAAAGCCCAGGTTACGTGCTACAGCAATGACTTCACGACGATGGCGGCGCTGGGCATTAGTAGCATCGAAAATAGCTGTATTAGTTTTGAAAATAGCTTGCTGAAACTGCCGCTCAATTTCGTGCCAAATCAGCACCCACGGTCCCTGAAGGGCTTGGGAACCGAACAATTGCCCCCGGATGACATCCGTAGAAATCAGCGACATCTGGGGGCATTCTGCCAGTAATTTTTTTGCAAAAGTTGACTTACCGCTACCTGGAAGACCAATCAACAAAATGAGTTTAGTCATTTGTCCGTTGTCCTTTGTCATTTGTCCTTTGTTACTTGTAACTATTAACCAATGAGCAATGACTAATGACTAATGACTAATGACTAAATGATGGTTCCATCGGGAATTACAGCATTTTTCAACACGACAACGATGCCACTGCGGATATAGAAACCTTGGTTTTCGCGTTCAGCTTCTTGCACGTTATCTTTATTAACAATTTTGACATCGTGACCGATGCGGGCATTTTTATCGATGATAGCACCACGAATGATCGTGTCTGTACCGATACCTACGGGAATGTCATTTTCTATCAAGCTACATTGCCGTTCCACAGAAGCTTGGTAAAAATCTGCACCCATGAGCAAAGATTCTTCAATGACGCAGCCAGATTCAATCCGCGATCGCACTCCTAAAACTGAATGTTGAATGCGGCAATTTTTCAAAATGCAACCTTCGCCAATAATTGATTCTGTGATCTGACAATCTAAAAGCTTAGTCGGAGGTAAGTAACGAGCGCGGGTATAAATTGGTGCCTGTTCATCATAGAAACTAAAGGGTGGCTGGGGCTGCTGAGTCAGGGCTAAATTGGCATGATAAAAAGCCTCAATTGTTCCAATATCTTCCCAGTAGTCATCAAAAAGGTAAGCTTGAACGTTGTAATCTTTAGAGGCATCAGGAATAATTTCTTTGCCGAAATCAGTCCTTTCTATACCTTCTCTCAACAACTTGAACAAAACCTCTTTTTTAAAGACATAAATCCCCATTGAGGCGATGTAAGGCTGTTGCTGGGCTTGTTCTTTTGTTAATCCCAATACACTTGTATCAACTTGCATTTGGGTTAACGCTTCGCCTTTAGGTTTTTCGCTAAAGTCAATTACCCTACCAGAATCGTCAATTTTCATCAAGCCAAAATCTGAGGCGCGGCGCTCATCGATGGGGATGACTGAGAGAGTAATATCAGCCCCCGTATCTCTATGGCGTTGGATAAACTGGCGATAATCCATCCGGTAGAGGTGATCGCCTGAAAGGATTAGATATTCTTCTACATCCCATTCTTCCATTAACCACAGATACTGACGCACAGCATCGGCTGTACCTTGGAACCAGTTAGGGTTTTCTGGGGTTTGTTGTGCCGCTAGCACTTCCACAAACCCTTCGTTAAAGCCAGTAAAGTTATAGGTACGGGCGATGTGACGATTCAGAGAAGCTGAGTTGAATTGTGTCAGGACGTAGATTTTGAATATTTCGGAATTTATGCAGTTACTAACAGGGATATCGATTAAGCGGTACTTCCCCGCTACTGGTACTGCTGGTTTAGCGCGGAGTTTGGTTAATGGGTAAAGCCGAGTACCCGCGCCACCGCCAAGGATGATTGATAATACTTTTTTCACAAAATTTCTCCCGACTGCCTTTCAACTCTCATCTTCAGTTTAGGACTGTCTGCCACCACAGGTAAGGGGGATCATGTGATTCTTAGGGATGAATTTTATAGAATGCTGTTGGTGATGGATAGTGCGGCTGATAAGTAAAAAGACTAGAACATTTGTATTATTTTAGGTGGGTGAACAATATAGAAAGTTTTGGCTACACTTCCCTTATATGGAATTTGAGTATCGCTTTTGCATTCTATCTCGATATAGAAATCCTATTTGATTTTTGAAAAAACTTTAGTACAACTTGAAAAGCGTTCTTGCCTGTTGCCTGCCATCGCGCTTGCGCTACACGCACTACGCCACTCTGTGCGAACAAAAATCAAAGCTGACTGCTATAGTTATCTATTTATTTTCTTTGATAAAGTATATTGTGAGATAAAATTATCAGGTGAATCACTATTTTGGGCAATATTGAGACGTAGAAACTGCGCCCAGACTTCATCGCTAAGTAACTTTAAAGCAGTTTTAGGATTGTTAATTGCGATCGCACCGACAACTTTACGCCATCCTTCCTGCAATGACTCAAGAAAAGCCTCTTCAATAGAAACTTGACTCAACAACGAAAGGGCGGTTTCAAAACTTTCTGAATCAGCTTGTATATTCTTCGATCTTAACCCTTGAAGTACCACATTTAACCACACAGGCAGAATTTCCAGCCAATTGCTTTGCTGTATGTTTTTGAGTGCAATGTCTTCCATACCTAGCGCACCCCATATATATAAAGACTCCACAGCCAGTTTAGAATCGCGGTTGTTTAGAGCATTTTGCCATAATTTTTGAGCTTGATTTTGGAAGCGATTAGCAAGAAATTCATAAGCTTCTTGGACTTGATGTAAAATTGTGACTTTATAAACTGATTCACCTCGTGGTAGGTAATCACCACGATAAGATAGCCAGTTATGAGATCCACAAAGATGGATTTCTCGATCAACTATTACTTCTTTTATATGGGAGTCTCCCAGCCATAAAACCTGTACAGATGATAAACCATCAGGTGTTTTTATTGCTCGCAGTTTTTTCTCTACTTCTGGCGAAATTGGTTTCTCTTCATCTTCTTGTCGCCGCGCAATTCCATGTCCAATTAAAATCCAAACTCCACGATTAGCTAATTTTTGTAACAAAGTTAGAAATTTTTCATCGACAACTGCCTGATTCACCCAAGGAGAATAAATAATAACCTGATTTTTGGCAGAATTTAAAACTTCTGAGAAAGCTTGGCTAATTTGTCCGTCGCGTAACTGTACAACTTCGCCTATGACTAAAGATTTATCTACTTTTTTACCAGCTTTTAGCGCTTTTTGGCGAATATTTTCAAATCTAGCTTCTATTTCAGTATTTTTCTGTTTGAGAATGGCTTCACGTTCAAAATTGATGGTTTCGGTTGATACTTTACATAATGCTTGCAAGGATATCTTACCTTGAGCGTGTAGAGCCTCTAACCAATTTGATGGTGACTCTAAAATTTGTTTTCCATTTCTTATTTGGATGGTTAATTTATCTTCAGGAGCATCGAAGATAACGAAAAGCGATATCTTTCTCCAAAATTTTTGAGTTGGATTTAATACCTTATAAGAAGTAACTATTTTTCTCTCTTCTGGGACATGAAGTGCTAAATCTGAAGCCTGAATACTTTTTTGTATTTCCTCAAGTTGTAAAGAAGAGATATCAGCAATTGCACGATCAATAGTTAAAAAATCTGCCAAGTCTGGCAAATTGATCGCTGTCTCGCTTAGTGATTCAGCTTGAAAGGTTATTTTGTCACTTAAAGGGTCTGTAATAGCATTAAGCTGTACAGGATATGGGGGCTGTGGTACAGACCCTTTTTCATAAAATGAGCGACCTTCAGAAGTAACTGTAATTGGTGATGTTTCTGATAGAGTTTGTAATGAGCGAAGAGTTGCAGTAGTAGTTTTGATAAATACAGAATCCAGTCCAAGTACAGAGGCTAATTCATCCTCTGTTGGTGGAGGTTGAAATTCAATCGCAGCGCGGATAACAAATTCTTCGAGTACGTTAAACTGGCGGGGTTCTTTGATATTTACTTCTATAGTAGTTTGACGTAAACTATAACGGAATTGACGCGCTGCTAAAACCGATAAACTAGGACTTTGCGCTTCTATTTCGTCTACAAAATTTTTGAGATTGTCATCAATAGGTTTAGCAGAAGAGGCAAGAAACATCAACGAAACCTCCATGTAGACGCACGATGTTTGAAACTTCGGAGTACATACTCCCGACTTGTCCACCCTGTTGGGTGAATAGCGAATGAGAACCTACAATTACTAGTAGTTCTTGAGCGCGAGAAAAAGCAACGTTAACCCGTTCTGGTTTCTTGGCAAATCCTACATCTCCTCTACTATTATTGCGAACCATACTCACAATTACAACAGGTCTTTCCATGCCTTGAAATCGGTCTACTGTACCAGTGGTGATTTGCAGCGATGGGAAAAGTTCAGATTGCAGGCGTTCATCAATTTTTCTGAGTTGAGCGCCATAAAAAGTAATAACGGCGATTTCTTTTTTTTGTTCGCCATTAGCAACTCTAGAAGCCCAAGTAGTCTCAAACTGCTTACAGAGACTTTCAATTGCATCAATTTCTTTAGTATTAAAGTAAGAGGTTCCGTTTCTTTGTTCTAAAAACGGATTATCGATAGGCATTTTTACCCAGATAAGATGCTGAGATTCTTTGATGATTTTGCTTGCTAAATTATGTGCGCGTTTTGTATCTGGCTCCCAAATACCACATTCTAGTTTACCATCATAAAACTGATTGATTGCCCCCATAATTATGGGGTGCATTCGATATTGAATATTTAACATTTTTTTGATGCTATCATTAGCAGTTTCAAACTGAATTTTAAACAATGATTCTTGCAATAATTGTAGTTCTGTATTTGTGCTGCCAATCTCTTGAAAAACTTCCTCTAAAGTATTCATGTCAAGCATAGGTGGTAATTGTCGATGGTCGCCTACCATGACTAACTTTTTACCTTTCAAAGCTGGGATTAATAACTCTGGAGGTGTACATTTACTAACTTCATCAATAATGACAACATCAAAGTATTTGAATTCTTGTGAAAAATTGTAATTTGCAGCTTGAACGCAAGTAATACCAATCACATTAGCATTATCTAGATAAATGCGTCTTAAATCTTTGCGATCGCACTCGTTTGGATTTCTTAATTTTCCTATCCAATCTTGAACAAAGTGCTGATATCGATTGAGATACCTTTCTTCAGTTTCCAGTTGCTGCTGCCAATGTTGAAACTTAGCCTTTATAGTGCCTAAAAAGTCAAGATTAAACAGGTCTGTAGAATTAACATCAGGCTTGGTTTTATCAGGAATAGCTTGCCAAATTGACTGCCACCAAGTTCGTTCATTTGAGATATATTCTAATTGTTGCCGTAAATGCTCAACAATTTGCTGGATTTGGCTTTGAGTTTTTGTAAATTGGTTTTTGTAAGTTTCCGTTGTCTTTTGCAAGCTAGTAATACTAACTATCAGCAATTCTTTGCTGGTTGAAAGTGTAGCAAAAGGATCGATTAAAAAAATCAAAGTCTCAAGTTGTTTTAAACGATTTTCCCAATTTCGTATTTTTGCTGTAAATTGTGGGGATTCAGTCAGAATATTTGAGGAATTACTGAGGTATGTTTGTACTAAAAGTCTTAATTCATTAGGTAAGTTTGGAAAGGATGAAAGTTCTTGTGAAAGTGCGATCGCTCTTTTGAATTTGAAGTGAGTCTCACTGCGAAAAGTTTCTAGCTGCTCTTGATTAGCAGATATTTTTTGCTGCTCATAAGCCGCCAACCTCATCTGTTCATTTAATTCAACCTCAAGCTGCTTTTGCTCTTTTTCTATTTCAGCCTGTAGTTGCTTTAGCCATGTACGCGCACTGGTAACTATGCCATTAACCACCTCCTCTGTAATTTGGGAGATAGCCAATTCACTTTCAACAGGTTGAACTCTTTGACGTATAATCTGGGCTTGTCTCCTAATAGCCTCAAGAGTTACCGCCGCACGATAACGGCAGCTATATGGACGCAACTTTTGAGCGATAAAATCCAAACTTTTCTGGTTGACAGCAATCGCAAGTACCCATTCAATAATCTGACCCCAGACCCCCAGTGGTTTCTCAATCTCATCAATGCTATTTTGTGCTAGTTGCTTCAGCTTTATGAGGGATTCTACAGGGTTTAGCGCTTTACTAACGCTCACCTGAGAAATAGCAGCTTCATCGATTGAGCGATTACCTAGTAGGTTTCGCCCCCGCACGAGTAAATCTCTGATTTCAGTAACCTGACTGCATACCCTATCCCTTTCATAGTATTTCTGAATTAACTCATTAACTTTTACCTGACACCGATCAAGACTTTGTTGCCAGGGCAGATATTGATCTGCGATCGTCATACTTCGTAATCTCGAAGGTAATGAGATTAAGTCAACTCTAAAGTCTTGACGATTTTGTAAACACTGTGTCAAGACATTGATGATATTTAAATTAGCTGTAGACAGCCATATATCAAGGTCATTTATTGCTAAACTGACCTCAGATTCACGCTTGTGTAGATTCCTAATTCTTGATTTTAAGCTTTGCTGGCTGGCAAGCAATTGTTGGTGATTAGAGTTTAGGGAAGCAAGAGATTCTGAATTTTGGGTGTAAGTTTGTGCAGCTAACTCCGCTTCGGTTATTGCCATAGCTATATCACTGGCGTAGGCTAATGCTGTGCGAACTTCAACAATCCAAGAAGCTACAGTGTTCTGTAACCAACCAGCTAAACCAAATAAGCCGTGATTTGGTTGAACCATACCAAGTTCAGAAGCCAAATCAATTGCTAACCGAAGATTTGCAGCAAAATTTCGCAAAGAAGCGTCTGTAGATGTGTATTTCTTGAGACCCGCCCACAAATTAAGAAGTGCTGGATCTTGCCAGTCTACTGAAGGTGCTTGATTCAGCAATTCCTCCAAAGTAGTTTTCAGAGATTCAACCTCGCCCAGTTGAGATGCAGCTTGATTGTATTCATTTTTTTGGGTTATACAAGCAGACTCTAAATTTGCTTTACGCGTCTGTAATAAATTCTGCTCTTCCTTAAATACCTCTTCTACTTTCAGGTATGCTGTGAAACGTTGTGATGCTGCCAACAATTGCTGTAAAACTCTTACATTATCAAGGCGTTGGGCAAGATTGTTGTCGCAGTCAGTAGCAGTATTATCTAACCATCTACCAATCACTCGATCTTCTAGAAATGGCTGTCCTTCTTCCCCAACTCTTTCGGCGTTTCCTTTTCGCACAGCCCGAATCACTGGGTTATGAACTAATCGACTCAGTGCGTTATCTACTGCTAAATTGGCTTGAGAAGTAATTAGAGTTCGTCCACCCCGTAGAGCAACTTGATAGCAAATCTCGGCAATTACAGTAGTTTTACCAGTACCTGGCGGCCCTTGAATGAGAACTAAATCCTCAGATGCAAGTACTGTTTCTACTGCTGCTTTCTGGCTAGGATTAGCAGAGGATAACAACAAATCCTCTGGTTGCAATTCGATAGTTTTTTCAATAGGTCTTGCTTGGGAAGCGTCGAATAAAAAGTTTCCCAAATAGCGATTTTGGGTATGTCCCTGTTTTAATTGTGTCAAGGCTGCTTTTTTGCGTTTAATCTGTTGGATGTCACCAACTGCCTCGAAAAACAAAAATCCGGTAGCTGGCAGCTGATAACGCCCTGCTGCCATATAGTCAGCTAAATCGCGTTCTAGCCTCACGCGGATAATGCAACTGTTTGGGATAACTTCTTCAATAATTTCTAATTGGCGGCTGTTGCGCCAGTTTTGTCCTGTGGGAGTAGTCTCGAACAGCTTAACCTCTTCATTTTTTGCTCGTTTTACCCGTTCCCAGAAATTTTCCACAGCCAAGGAATTTTCATCAGAACCGTCAACAGTAGCTAAGGTTACGTCAATGTCAAAAGTAATCCGTCTTCCGAACCCATTGTGGCTGAAAAAAGGTACACAAAATTGGCGTGTTTTAGCGATTTTTTCCTCAATCTGTAAAAATACTTCCCAAATTCGCAGATGATCTTCTGTAGGCAGATTCCGTGGCAATACCCTTGGTGGAATTGGCTTTGGGGTATTAGAGGCAGGATTTGTTGCGATTTTGATTTTGGGTTTAGGAATTTCCGAAGTTTGTTGTTTGTGAAGGGGAGCAAGCCGATTTGGAGATATAGTCTTTGGTGAATTTGGTTGATGACTGGTTATACCTAATTCCTGTTTGGATGTCCCATTTTTAGATATAAGTTTTTCAGCAGCTAAACGTATTCGTTCTGCATCCGAGTCTGAAATCTTGCTGCTATAGCTTTTGACCGCGATGTTGAGTTGGTCACAAATTGCTAGTAATTCTTTGTTCTCCAAATTCAATTCTTTTGATAGTTCATAGATCCTCGGTTGGGCGTTGTTCATGCACCGCTTGCCTTTGTCAACAAAGTTTTCCAAGTCTAGTATTCCCAAATCCTAAGAAGGAAAAACATCTTAAAATTCTGCTGCTTTACTTATTTGGGGTATTTATTGCCCAGCAAAAATAAATTTCCCGACATTTTAAAGATGTCGGGAATCTAAGCTTTTTAATTTTCACCAATCAAATAGGTCTGTACTGTCAATACTACACAGTGACTCAAAACTTAAATTTCACTTGGTAATGGCTACTTGAAGATTACGCACACAGTTGGCGTTTAGATAACTACGATATTGGTGTTGCTCAGGCTTTATGAAATATGAGTGGTGATATCTTCCTCCAAGGATGCCGAAGAACTAGCGCCACTTTCTGGTGTTGAAAGCTCATCGTTTACCATTCCATCCCATGAATAGTTGCAGATTTTGGTGTGAAGCAATTTACCAAATGTCAGGTTAATTGCAAAGGCAAAAGAATCGATAAAAATTAGATTTACAAAGCGATCAATCATTAGACCCCCTTGAGCTAAATTAAGCATCAAGTGATATGTGCTTTCTTACTACACATCCCATAATCTCGTTTCCAGAAATGTCTAGTATTTTAATAATTCTTGGTTGAAGGGGAAAGGGGAAAAAGGATTGTGGGTAAGGGAAGCAGGAAAGAAAATATTATTTATCGCTTTAATTTTGAGAAGAATTAATGCCCAAAAAAGACCTCATCTCATCAGTATAAGTGCCAAAAATGATGCAGGCGACTGAATAATTTCTACTTACACGGGCTAATTTGTCTAATAGATAGCCTCAATCTTTTCAATCAAACTCTTGAGATCGGTAATTTAATTTGTACTAATACTTATAACCCATGAGGCAAAATATCTTTATGCTTTTAGTAAGCCTTGGCGACGACTAGCCCACCACGCAAATCCGGCACCAGTCACAAACATTAGTAGACCATAAATTGCCCCAGGAATAGCCATTGTAGGATTATTCAGCAGCGTAGGTGTAGAAGCGATCGCGATCGCCAGAGTCCCATTTTGAATTCCTACTTCTATTGTAATTGCCGTAACACTTTTTTCTCCTAATCGGGTTAAAGTTGCGATCGCAAAACCTAAAGCCATTGCAACCACATTCAACACTAAAGTTGCTCCGCCCACATCTATTACATAAGAAATAAAACTATTCCGTTCTCGCAACAGCACTCCAGTAATTACCACCGCCAGGAAAAATAAAGACAGCCACTTCACAGGTTTATCTGCTTTGTCTGCTAATCCGGGTATATAACGCTTGGCTATCATCCCAATTGCTACAGGTAAAAGTGTAATCACCGCAATCTGCAAAACAGTACTTAAAAAAGGCAATTGTAAAGTTGTTCCTGCCCCCAAAAATTTCTGCATTGACAAATTTACTACCAGAGGAATCGTAAAAACCGTAATTAAACTACTAATAGCTGTTAGCGTTACAGAAAGAGCAACATCACCCCCAGCCAAAAACGTAATCATATTAGAAGTAGCGCCACCGGGACAGGCTGCTAAAATCATCACACCTACCGCTAATTCTGGCTTAAGGGGAAACACCGATGCAATGCCAAAGCCCACCATTGGCAACATGACCAACTGTGCCACTAGGCCAACCACCACCGCTTTGGGATAAATGAAAACTCGCTTGAAGTCCTCTAGGGTCAAGCTTAACCCCATGCCTAACATGATAATAAATAAAGCTAGGGGCAGAAAAACAGCCGTCAGAAAATTTGCTTCCATCCTTAATCAGCGTTGGTAACAACAAAAGTGCCTCTGGATTGTACCGTATTCCCGTTAAATTTCTAGTTCAACAACTGTAATAGGTTTAGCAGAAGAGCCGAGAAACATCTACGAAACCTTGATGAAGACTTACAATATTTGATACTTCAGAATACATACTTCCGACTTTACCTGGTTGATGCGTAAACAAATTATGACAGCCCACAATTATCAGCAGTTCTTGGGCGCGAGAAAATGCAACATTTACCCGTTCTGGTTTCTTAGCAAATCCAACATCTCCTTTACTGTTGTTGCGAACCATACTCACAATCACAACAGGTCTTTCCATACCTTGAAATCTGTCTACTGTCCCAGTACGGATCTCTAATGAAGGGAAAAGTTCAGATTGCAAACGTTCATCAATTTTCCTTAATTGAGCGCCATAAAAGGTAATTACAGCAATTTCTTTTTTTGGTTCTCCATTAGCAACTTTAGAAGCCCAAGTAGTCTCAAACTGCTGACACAGATGTTCAATCGCATCAATTTCTGGTGTATTAAAGTAAGAAGTTCCGCTTCTTTGCTCTAAAAACTGATTTTCGATAGGCGTTTTTACCCAAATAAGATGCTGAGATTCTTGGATAATTTCGCCTGCTAAATGATGTGCGCGTTTTGTGTCCGGTTCCAAAATACCAGATTCTAGTTTACCATCATAAAACTGATTGATTGCTCCCATAATAAATGGGTGCATTCGATATTGTGTTGTTAGCATTTGTTTAATGCTTTCATCAGCCGATTCAAACTGACTTTTAAATAGTGATTCTTCTAAGAATTGTAGTTCGTCTCGTGTATTGCCAATTGTTTGAGCAACTTCTTCTAAAGTACTAGTGTCAAGCATGGGTGGTAATTGCCGATGATCGCCTACCATGACTAATTTTTTACCTTTCAAAGCTGGGATTAGTAACTCTGGTGGAGTACACTTGCTAACCTCATCAATGATGACAACATCAAAGGATTTGAATTCTTCCGAAAAACCTCTATTTGCAGCTTGAACGCAGGTGATCCCAACGACGTTGGCATTATCTAAATATATGCGCCTTAAATCGTCCCTATCGCGCTCATTTGGCTGTCTTAATTTCCCAATCCAATCTTGGACAAAATTCTGATATTTTTTGAGATAATTTTCTTCTTTTTCGAGTTCCTTCTGCCAAAATTCAAACTGAATATTGATACCGCGCAATAACTCTATATTAAACAAGTCAGCAGCAGAATTTTCTGGTTTAAACTTATCTGGTATTCTTTGCCATTCTGTCAACCACCAGTTTCTTTCTTCTATTAAACTATCTGACGGCTGTGGTTGTAATTTATCTTCTATTTCACGTAAGCTAATTTGCAATTTTTGAAGTTGCTGTAGAGAAGTCTCAGTTTCTTCTTGTAGTTTTGATAAATGCTCGTGTAGAGAATTTTTAATCATCTCCAAAACCGTGAAAGGTTCTAAGGATGAAATTAAAGTTTCAAGCTGACTAATGGAAGTTATCCAATAATTCACTTGATTTGAAAATTCTTGTGGATTTTCCCAAATATTTGATTGGGTTGCAAGATATTTATCAGTTAAAGTGCGTAATTGAGTAGGTATATTTTGTTGATTAAGTTCTTGCAAGATATTAATAACTCTACCAAGTTGCAGATTAGCGTCTTGTTGTGCTTTTTCTACCTCAGCTTGAGTAATGGATATTTGCTGTTGACTAATTTCATTCTTCTGAAGTTCATTTAATTGTCTTTGTAAATATTGAAGCTGTTGTTCAGTTTCGGTTTTGACTTTTAAAACGCATTGACGTGCATTTACAAGAATAGTATCTAACAATTCTTGGGTAAGTTTGGTAAGAGTAGAATCGATGTTATTCCATTCCCATGATGCGCCATAAGTCCGTTGCATTCTAATTAAGAAAACTTGGGTATTTTCGACCAGTAATTTTCGCTGCTTGGGATTGAGTAGCTGATAATTGCTAAACTGTTGATGGGTTTCTTGCCATTGGGTGCGATCGCTCTTTGATAGCACCATTGGAATCTGACTAAAATTTTCTTGTAAAAAATAGCTAAAATTATGCTGTTTACCCCGTCTGTCAGTAAAACCTCCGTCTATTTCATAAGCGATCGCTTTTGTCAATAGCTCCCATTCTGGCAGATTAATTTTGTAAATTTTTGGTACTATTTGTAATTTTAATGTATTAGCAAACATCAATAAACCAAGTGGTAAGTCCACCAAATTTTCTGTTAGTGGTAAACCTGATTGCTGACAATCTTTTAAAGTTTGATATAGATGAGAAGGTGCTGTAGACTTCCATTCTTTAACTGCTGAGATAATATAATCAATTTCCCGTTGGCGATTTTCCCAAATCTGGATTGTTTGCTGTAGGTTTTGCAGTTTGGCAAGATATTTCTGATAATCTGGTTGCGCTTGATTTAACAATGCAAAATTCTGTTTGACAACCTCAACTGATGCTGCAACTTCTAAGATGACTTTACTAGCCTCTTGAGCATGAGTAAAAGCAGATTTAAATCCAGAAATTTCTGTTGCTACAGTTTCACGCAACCAAACCGCTAAACCAAAAGCACCAAGTGCCGGACGCACCAAGCCAAGTTCATCAGTATATTTGATGGTTTTACGAACATTTGCTAAAAATTCTTCTACTAAACTATTACCTTCTGTGTATGGTTTCAGAAGTGGCAAAAAATCTGTAACTTCTGGAGCTTCCCAATTTATATTTGGTGCAGTGTTTAGTATATTTACTAGACCTGCAATTAGAGATTCAACGTTGTTCTGTTTTTCTACGGTTTCGTTGTAAAATTTTTCTTGATTTTTAAAGTTTGTCTCTACCTTTAACTTATTTTTATTGAATTTTGTTTGTTGCTGGCTAAATTCTTCCTCTGCTTGGAAGTAGGGTATGAATCTTTGTGATGATGCCAGTAATTGACTGAAAATTTTGATATTTTCGAGACGTTGTGTAATATTATTTTCGCAGTCAAAAGCTGTATTTTCTAGCCATCTGCCAATTACTTGGTCTTCTAAAAATGGCTGTCCTTCTTCCCCGACTTTTTCGGCTCTACCCTTGCGTACTGCCCGAATCACTGGGTTGTGAACTAATCGACTCAGGGCATTATCTACTGCTAAATTCGCTTGCGAAGCAATTAGAGTTCGTCCACCTCGAAGTGCAATTTGATAGCAAATTTCAGCAATTACGGTAGTTTTACCAGTACCTGGTGGTCCTTGGATGAGAACAAGATCCTTGGCAGCAAGTACCTTTTCTACTGCTGCTTTTTGCCCAGGATTAGCGGAAGATAATAATAAGTCTTGTGGTTGGAGTTCAACAGTGCTTTTGATTTGTCTTGCCTGAGAAGCATCGAATAAAAAGTTACCTAAATAAGGATTTTGGGTGTAACCATTATTCAAATCATCTAAGGCTTTTTTCTTACGCTGAATCTGCTGGATATCGCCAACTGCCTCGAAACATAAAAATCCGGTAGCTGGTAATTTATAGCGCTCTGTTGCCATGAATTCAGCTAAATCGCGTTCTAGTCTCAGGCTGATAACACCACGGTTGGTATCAACTTCTTCAACAGTTCCTAATTGACGACCGCTAATCCAATTTTTTCCGACAGGAGCAGTTTCAAAAAGTTTTAAATCTTCGTTTTTTGTGCGTCTTGCTCGTTCCCAAAAATTATCTACTTCGAGGGAATTTTGATAAAAACCGTCAAGGGTGGCTGAGTTTACATCAATTTCAAAACTAATCCGCCTTTTGAAGTTATAGTTATGACTTACGTAACGCACACAAAATTGACGTGCTTTCGCAATTTTTTCCTCAATTTGCAAAAACGCTTTCCAAGCTTTTAGCTGATCTTCTGTAGGTACATTTTCGCCACAAACTGGCGCG
Source organism: Nostoc sp. LEGE 12450 (assembly GCF_015206895.1). Classification (GTDB taxonomy): domain Bacteria; phylum Cyanobacteriota; class Cyanobacteriia; order Cyanobacteriales; family Nostocaceae; genus Nostoc. Next base: position 18,450 of record NZ_JADEXU010000055.1, read on the forward strand.
GTGGCGATGCGCTTCAATGTCGCCGGCGGAATGTCGAGATGATGCTGATGATTAGCCAGTAAACGCAAGCGACAAGGTATAGCGTAGCTGTCGGCGTGTCCGCGTGAAGGTTGTAACAACTGAGCCGACAGTATTTTTATACCGTCACGTCCATCTTTTTGTACGGCCGCTCTAAATCCTAATGTTTTTCTGAGCTTCTCAAGTCTTGCAGGCAATGGAAAATCATCGGAGTCTGTCGCTATTGTCAAATCCCAAATTTCCTCTCTTGCCTCTTTCCCTGCACCCTTGCGACGCACATAAAATAATGAAGGCTTTTTACCAACACATTCATACATTAACTCATTGGCGCGATCGCGCCGCTCCCTAAAATCGGGATATGATTTCAGGACGCTTTCACCTTCAAGATGGCGGATAAAACTATCAATTGCTGAAGCTATAAACGTATAGCCCCAATCTTCAGAGGTTGTTTTAGTAGTTTTAGAGGATTTTGCTGTTAGTTTATTTACCGCTAAACGAATGCGTTCTACATCGGGTTCTGAGATTGTACTGGTATGGCTTTTGACTACAATTTTGAGTTTTTCACAAATTAATAATAGCTTCTTGCTATCTAAATTTAATTCTTTTGCTAGTTCGTAGATTCTGAGTTTACCGTTGTTCATCCAGTTAACAATTGAGGGTTTAGATTTAAACGCAGAGGAGCGCAAAGGTAAGCGCAGAGGGACGCAAAGTATTATTTTAGTGCGATTCGCTACGAATTAGATTTGGCAACACTCTACATTCTTCTGCGTTTAAAAACTTTATGACTATAGTTTGTACTGTTGATAAACTTCACTGGCGGCGCGATGCAGTAGGGAATGCCGCCAAACTAAAGATTTCATATCATCAGCATAACCGCCGCCAATGACGCAGGCGACGGGATAACCGCTACTCATACAAGTACTTAAAACCTGCATTTCACGGCGAAAAATGCCAGCATCGGTTAAGGCTAATTTACCCAAGCGATCGCCTATATGAGGGTCAACACCAGCATCATAAAATACCAAGTCTGGCTTGACTTTAGATAACAAATCTGCAAGATAGTTCGCTAAAGTTTGTAAATAAGCGTCATCTTCCATTCCTACCGGCAAAGGAACATCCAAATCGCTGTTTTGTTTTGTACCGGGGAAATTGACTTCGCAGTGCATGGAGAAAGTAAAAACGCTGTCGTCATCTTGGAAGATAAAAGCTGTGCCGTCTCCTTGATGGACATCCAAATCGACAATCAGGATTTTTTGGACGAGTCCGAATTTTTGTAAAACGCGACAAGCGATCGCTAAATCGTTGAAAATACAAAAACCAGATCCATAACTGGGAAAGGCGTGATGAGTTCCACCAGCCGTATTACAGGCTAAACCATGACTTAATGCCAGTTTTGCAGTGAGTATCGTACCACCTACCGCCACACAGGTACGATTCGCTAATGCTGGACTCCAAGGCAAACCAATGCGTCGCTGTGCTTTGGGGTCTAGGGTTCCTTCACAATAAGCTTGAACGTAGCTTGGGGTGTGGACTAATTCTATCAATTCTGATGGCGGGCGTTCGGGGATGTGAAATTGTTCTTGATTCGCTACACCATCAGCTAACAGCAATTCGTAGAGTTGTCGGAACTTAGACATCGGGAAACGATGTCCTTCAGGTAGAGGAGCAATATAATCTGGGTGGTAAATAATTGGCAAGTCCATAAAGAAAGACAATCTCAAGCAGCTAATCCGACAACAAGGTAAAATTTAGCCATAATCACAGTAAAAATGCTGTTCTTGTAAATCTAAAATTCCAAATTTAAATTAATATGATGGAATGGATTCCGCCCATAGCATTTATTCTAGCTGGCTTACTGGCTGGGATAATTGGTGAAAAAGTTATCTTCAAAAAACTGGAAATATTCGTTAATAATAAACGAATTGCTGGGGGGAATATTATATTTCACTCTCTGCAGCGCATGACATTTATTTGGTTTGTCATTGGCGGCTTTTTTTGGGCAGTTCTGAGTGCACCTCTCAAACAAGATATTGCATTAGTACTGCAAAAAGTTCTGACGATCGCACTGCTGTATTCAGTAACCCTAGTTTTAGCCAGATTGACTGCTGGTTTTGTGAATTTATTTATTCGCAGAGCAGAAGGGGTTCCCACATCGCTAATTTCTAACCTTGCTAAAACAGTAGTTTTAGTTTTGGGAACATTAATCATACTGCAAACTGTGGGTGTTCAAATCACCCCAATTATCACAACTTTAGGTATTGGTGGTCTAGCAGTTGGTTTGGCACTTCAAGACACACTTGCAAATTTGTTTTCTGGGTTTTACTTAATTATTTCTAAACAAGTAAGAACCGGAGATTATGTGAAATTAGATGCTGGGCATGAGGGATATGTCATAGATATTTCTTGGCGAAATACGACAATTAAAGAAATTTCCAATAATGTCGTCATTGTTCCCAATTCTAAATTGTCTTCGGCAATTTTCACCAACTATCATTTACCCGCAAAAGAAATCACTTTAACAATGGATGTGGGCGTAAGTTATGATAGCGATTTGGAGCAAGTTGAAAAAGTGACTGTAGAAGTTGCTAAAGAAGTTATGCAAGAAATTGCACCAGAATTAAAAGAAAGTGAACCATATATTAGATTTCATACTTTTAATGATTTTAGTATAGATTTTACGCTTTATATGCGGGTAAGTGAATACTTCGATCAGAGGATTGGTAAACATCTATTTGTGAAAAAATTACACAAACGCTATCAGCAAGCAGGAATTCAAATTCCTTTTCCGGTTAGAGAAGTATATATGCAAAATAATTTAGATATAGAACGAAATTAGCTTAGGCGACTAGAAGTCGCGGCTATACAGACGAAACCTGCCTCCGCAGGTTAGCAAACCTTTGATTTTCCGTTAATCCAGGCGGACTTTGTTTGTACAGCCACTATTCCTAATCGCTAAGGCTAGGTGCAACTTAAATTGCTAATGCTCGTTTTTCTAATGGTAGTTCAAAGCGATCGCCTGGTTTTGGCTCAAGTACCCGTGTTGAAATATTGTTCTTCTCTAGCAACGAACGAAATTCTTCAGCACTTCCTTTAGTCTGAATCAATTTCATCAGCAATCCTTCAAACGCCACATCACCACCAGCCGCCGTAGGTATTATTACTTGAGGCTGTAAGGATTTGACTACTTCTAAAGCGCTATTTTTACCTTTAATAATCGACCCAAGCAAAGGCAACGTCATATCAATAAACGGTGTAATCACTACATCAATGGGTGCAGATTGCTGAAGTTGTGGAGAATGATAACCGTGAGGCTCGTAGTATACAGTTAGCCCACTCTCCAATTCTTTGAGGAGATAACTATTTTCTACCAAAGTGGGGCCAATGGGGGAGCCGGGGAAAGCTTTGATTTCAACTTGATTATTTAAAGTGAAAGTTTCACCATGAGCCAATACTGTTACTTGGGTGTAACCTAGCTGCTGTACTACCTTGGCTGCATTGGGAGAGGCTACAACTTTGATGCTGTGGTCGAGTACCTGAAGCGTTGGCGGGTGAGCGTGGTCTTCTAAACCCTGAGACAGCAGGATCAGGTCAATATTATCTGGTATTGGGCGATTTTGCGATCGCGAACCTTTAAACAACCAATCCAAATTGCTGAAAATTAACGAACCAACCAGCCAAGGGTCAATCAGTATTCTTTTCCCACCAATTTCCAGTAACCAAGAGTTGCTGTCGAACCAAGTTAAAAACATAAATTTTGTGAAGATAACGCCTATCTTCATTATCAATCGTGTCAGCTTTCTTAGTAAGCATTGAGGCCAATACCTACATTCGTCCGGTTAAGTCTACACACGGGGTTTTTTTATGTCTGATCTTGGTTTTACTCACATTGCACTTGCAGTCAGTGATGTTGATGCAAGTATCTCATTTTATGCAAAGTATGCCCAGATGACAGTCGTGCATCATCGCATTGATCGAGCAACTCAATCAGATGTTGCTTGGATTAGTGACCTGACTAGACCTTTTGTAATTGTCCTAATTAAAGCAGCTAAAGTAGAAGGCGCACTGTTACCACAATCCCATCTTGGGGTAGCTTATCAGAATCGTGGGGAAATCGATCGCCTGTGCAATGAGGCACGCGCTGAAGGAATACTGCTGGATGGGCCAAATGACTGCGGCTTTCCGGTTGGTTACTGGGCTTTTATTCGAGACCCAGATGGTCATACACTAGAAATTTCCTATGGTCAGGAAATTAGTTTTACAGTTGAGCAAGCTAGAGACGCGATTAATCGCGTCTCTTAAAAAAATAGTGTTACTTATTACCAGGGGTGCGTCCACCTTCATCGTTACTACCACCGTGAGGACTGGAATTGCCAGGGTCACAGCCCTCAGAACCATTACCAATTCCTTGGTTACAGTGGCGACGTGGTTTTACCCCCTCTGTCGAAGTTTCAGTCTGCTCTTCCACTGCAACTTGTTGTTGTTGTTGTCCAACGACATACTGTGAGGAGATATTTGCTACTTGTCCAGTGCTAGATAGAGCTTGGTATAGCAAAGCAGACACTTCAGACCTGGTTGCTACCCGTTCAACATTTAGCAAGTTCACATTGGGATAGTTGACGACTATACCGCGTTGTGTTAAAGCTGCAATCAGACTGCGATATTCACTACGAATAGTAGTTGCATCGCTGTAAACAGATAAGATTGTATCCGTAGAACTGCTAGTTTTATAATTTAATCCCTGTGCTAATGCTACCAAAATGTCAAGGCGAGAAAGGCTTTGACTGGGGTTGAAACCTTTGCCAATAACAGCGTTTAAAAAGCCCATTTGATAAACTTCGCTGATGGCATTGTAAGCCCAATATTGAGTAGAGACATCCTTAAATGCGATCGCTTGGCGAACTTTCCCCTTGGCAAACGCCTTCCGCAGCATTGCCGCAAATTGGGCACGAGTCACTGGTGCATCTGGGCGGAAAGTCCCATCAGGAAAACCTTCGAGAATTTCCATTGAGGCCAATTCGGCAATAAAATCTTTAGCCCAGTAGTTTGTGGAAACATCAGAAAATCCAACCTGGAGAGCGCGAGACATCCCAACTTGGCGATAATTCATCAGCATTTGGCTGACATCATAGCTAGAGTTATCGCTGACTTCAATCACCTGCACCAAGCTGCCAGGAGTAGCTTGCAAAGCCTCTGCCAAGTCGGAGCTAAAGACGCTCACGAACGACTGACGCACTAAAGCATATTCACCCTGAGTGAAAGAGACGGGATAAACGCTAGTGCCTGGAATTGTTGATAAACCTTCTACTTGGAACTGACTACCTTGGAAGGTTTGGGAACTGCTCAGAAAACTAACACGTTGGTCGCTAACTTGGGTGAAGTAGTCGTAGGTGGTGGTACCTGCGTCAATAGTGCCGTTTTGGTCAGCATCAACACCATAAACAGTGCGAACGACCTGGTATTCTGTAGGTTTGGCTGACAAAACCAGGTTAACTGTGGTGTTTGCCGACAAACATTCAAATTCGCTATAGCCAATAAAGCGGTTTTGAACATCATACAATCGCACGACGATGCGATCGCTAGCTTTTAACCCCTTAGCAAATTTTGCTTTTTGCTTAATCTTGTACTTGTAATCACCCAAAAAGCGCTCTTTTAAATAGCCCTTGCTACCTTTACTCTTGACAGAAATGCGAGCAATCACCTCTGACAAGTTCCCGGATGGTTCCCAAATGGCAAGGCTAAAACCTGTTTTTTTGCCTTTTCTTGAAACACTACTACTGCGGCTTTCTGTGGTGATAGTTTGGCGCTCAATAGTAGTAGTACGGCTCCTTGTTTCTACTTTTTTATCGGCTAAAAGTTGTTGACCTGTGGAATTATCAGATATTTGGGCGACGATGGTAGAGAACCCTGAAGTTGCAGATGCAGAAGCGATTGGCGAAAATATTGCCACAGAGGTTGCAGCCAGAACAAATTTGCTGATTTGAGCAAAGTAACTTTGATTCATATATTTCATCTCACACTACCATTCGTCTAAAAAATCACAGGGGTATTTGGTATCCCTTGACTTATTAATCCCTTGGGGTGGATGGAACTAACATTTACTCAGTGTTAAACGAGAAGTTAAAAGTATAGTATTTATCGTTACCCCTAAGAACTGGAGACAACTGGCGCAGCAATTCTATTCTCCAATTTCAGGATGTGAGGTCAGAGAACATTAATATATTTGAAGAAACACTTTATGAATCTTATTAATGACTATAACTACACAGCAGCTTGCAACCCAAGACGCTTTTGAAAAATTCATTTGGACTTGGCAGGGCTACAAAATCCAGTACACTGTCATGGGCACAGGACGACCTCTGGTACTAGTTCACGGCTTCGGTGCTTCCATTGGACATTGGCGTAAAAATATCCCAGTTTTAGCTGATGCTGGCTACCAAGTATTTGCCATAGACCTTTTAGGCTTTGGCGGTTCCGATAAAGCGCCTATTGATTACAGTGTGGAAGTTTGGGTGGAACTGCTGAAAGATTTCTGCACAGCACATCTACACGAACCTGCTGTATTTATTGGCAACTCCATCGGCGCACTTTTGAGCTTGATTGTACTGGTAGAACATCCAGAAATTGCTGCTGGTGGTATTTTGATTAATTCTGCGGGTGGGTTGAGCCATCGTCCTCACGAGTTGAACCCGCCGCTACGGATGGTGATGGCAGCTTTTAATCGGTTTGTGCGATCGCCAATTACAGGTAAATTTGTCTATAACCGCATCCGTCAAAAAGCCCAAATTCGCCGTACCCTCTACCAAGTTTACCGCGATCGTCAAGCCGTCACCGATGAATTAGTCGATTTACTTTATACTCCCTCTTGCGATCCAGGAGCGCAACAAGTCTTCGCATCTATTCTCACAGCCCCTCCTGGTCCAAGTCCAGAGGAACTTTTGCCCAAAGTAGAACGTCCTCTATTAGTAATTTGGGGTGCTGATGATCCTTGGACACCAATTACCGGGGCAAAGATTTACGAAGAGGCGCGTGAGAATGGCAAAGAAATCAAAATAGTTCCCATTCCGAATGCCGGTCATTGTCCGCACGATGAAGTTCCAGATGTTGTCAATGCCCAGATTATCGATTGGCTAACGCAAAATTAGTAATTTTATGCCAAGACGCAAATGCAAAGATATTTTCTGTCCACGCGTCTTGGCCTATGCAGAGTAGAAATGGAGCTAACAATCTGGGTCACTCATTTTAGATTCTAGATTTTAGCAGGACTTACGCAAAATCATGAAAAAACGAACCACAGAGGGCGCAGAGGACACGGAGAAATAAGAGCTTCAGAGAGTTCTTGCGTAAGTCCTATTTAGATTGAACAGGCAACCAAACGGCATCTACAAGCACAAATTTCACTGTTGCCTGTTGCCTATTCCCTATTCCCTCTCCCAAAGGGATTGACAGAATCAAATTCGTATGGTTTGTAATGGAGCTTGATGTGCGTAATGGACATAAAGAGGTAATTCCCTCAAATCACCATCCAGATTTTTCTCAACAAGGCTATCAAGTTATCAGCGAACTAGGACGCAACCGAGAAGGGGGACGAATTACTTACTTAGCTAATGTCCTCAACTCTAAGCAACAGGTAGTGATTAAAGAGTTCTGTTTTGCTCGGGCCGATGCTGATTTGTCAGGTGTGAAAGCATATCAGCGCGAAATTGAAATTTTGCAGCAACTCAATCATTCTCGCATCCCTCGCTATATAGATTCTTTTGAAATACCAGGGGCTTTTTATCTGGTACAGGAACATAAAAATGCCCCATCTTTAGGCTTAAAAAACAGCTTTCATCCAGAAGAAATTAAGCAAATTGCTCTGTCAATTTTAGAGCTTTTAGTTTATCTACAAAAGCAAGTTCCGCCAATTATTCATCGGGATATCAAACCAGAAAATATTTTGGTTGATGAGCAACTAAATGCTTATTTAGTTGATTTTGGATTAGCTAGGATACAGGGGGCAAAAATAGCTCTTAGCAGCTTTGTAGCAGGAACCCCAGGTTTTATGCCACCAGAAGAACAGTTTGGTCATTCCCTGACTGAGGCATCAGATTTATATAGTTTGGGAGCAACACTAATTTGCTTACTTACTAATACCCGTTCTGTTGATATTGGAAAATTAATTGATGATAACTACCGCTTTAATTTCCAGCAATTAGTTCCTCAAATCAGTCCGCGTTTTCGGTGGTGGTTAATGACAATGGTGGAACGTAACCGAAACCGTCGCTATGCTAATGCGGCTATTGCTTTAAAAGCACTTGAGCCAATTGAGGTTATTGGTACTGCCACTGGAATAGATAATTTAATCAGTACAATCAAACCTATAAAACGAGCTACAGTGCTGGGATTAGCCAGTGTTATTACACTAGCTGCGATGGGGGCAACTTTGATGAGTTGTCAGCCTGGTAGTGCGGTTAGGCAATTGCTGGAAGCTAGAGAATGTGAAAGCTGGGATTTCAAAGCAAGTTGTCAACAAAAAACCGGAAATTAAGATTAATTAGGTTGCATCTGGCTAAAAATTACAGTCGTTTCCAATTGAATAGACTACACGAGTAGGGGCACAATAAATATATTGTGCCCCTAGAATTATATGTATTCCACTCTTGTGAAAATTGCTGTCATTTTTATAACTATCAAAGATTCGCTAACAGAGTTAAAAGACTACACGCCTAATAGCCTATTTTGGTTAATAATTTAATTGTGATAAATTATTTCTTACTTTATCCAGCATCTCTTGATATAGAGGATCTTGAAGACCACTTCCGAAAGACCCACTTAAATATTGTTGTAAAAGTTTTTCTGCTGCCTTGTAATCTGCCCTCGCACTTTCTTTATTCCCTAAATACTTGTAAAGATTACCTCTTAATAAGTACTCGTCAACATTGGAACTACTATCACCAATTAATTGAGTCAAATCTGAAATCGCTTTCTGTTTTTCACCTAATTTTTCATAAGCTCTAGCCCTATTCCAGTATGCAGGACTACTAAAACCAAGCCTACCTGTATTTTGCCTAATTACTTCTGTATAGTCTACTATTGCGGCTTTGTAATTTCCAAGTGCATGGTAAGCATTGGCACGATGATAGTACGGTTCTTCAGCTTTAGGATTTAGCTGAATTGCCTGCGTGAAAGAAGAAACCGCAGCGAGTGAGTCTTTTTGACAATCTTCTTGAAAGTGTCCCATCCCTATGAAGTCGTCTATTGTATTAAGATGTGGTGGCATAGAAGTTTGGCAGTCAGTAGAGGCATTAGAAGCTGATATTTGTGCAACTAATGGTAGCGAAAAACCTAGCAGCACAATAGATGATACATAAGCTAATAAAGAAGGTATAGAGAAAACAAATTTCATAATTTATATAATCCAGAAATGTTTCTAGTTAACGTAAAACTAGCGTTCACAGGTTGCACCTTTCACCAGGGCAGCTGTATCATGTCGATAAAAACATTATATATTGTCAAAAATAATTAAAGTAAGCTCATAAAATACCTTACTTATACCTTTGGCTAACAGACCATTCCAATACTTTCGGTGCGTTATGCTATCGCTAACACACCCTACTGGCGTGGCAAGATTAAAATAGTACATTAGACGTAGGTTGGGTGAAGCGGAGCGCAACCCAACATATATCAGAATGTTGGGTTACGCAAAGCCTCCAACGCCACTTGCTACAACGCGGGAAACCCGCGCAACGCAGTGGCTCCCCAACCTACAATTTTTTTGCAACATTTTAGCCTTGACACGCCACTACAAAATTGGACATTAAAGGTAGTAGGGAGATGAGAAAATACGACCGTCTGCCGTAATGCTGAGTTTAAATATAGTATGTCAGGCGATCGCTCGCTAAAAAAGAAATGCGTAGGTGAAGCCCATCGTTCACGTAGCGTCTCGCAGAGAAGATATTGCAGTTCTGAACTCGGTGTTTCGAGTTCAGAACACGAATGACCGAGCAAAAAGGTTGAAATTCCGAGTTCTGAACACGAATGATCGAGCAAAAAGGTCGAAGTTCCGAGTTCCGAACACGAATGACCGAGCAAAAAGGTCGAACTTCCGAGTTCCGAACACGAATGACCGAGTAAAAAGGTCGAACTTCCGAGTTCCGAACACGAATGACCGAGTAAAAAGGTCGAAGTTCCGAGTTCAAAGCTTGAAGTTTCCAGTTAAGCCAGCAAATAGCCGCTCTATATTCGGCTTAATTTCTACAATCCAGCCAATCTGTATGGTATTATTAGCAACTAATTGTCCGTCACTATCTAAGTAGATGACCTCTGGCTGGGTCGGCGGTTGGATTTGCGATACCATATTCGCCCTAAGAAGGATATTTAATCGGGATGCTTCCAAATTAGCTGACTCTTAAGGATGTCTGCGCTATGAATCTGGAAGGATAACTAACTAAAACAGTACGATTGTTCTACTATAAACTAATTAAAGATAGTATTATTAAGGACTGTTTCATAAGAAACTCCTTCTTCGCCGCCCAATATGTCAGACAAACAGCTAGCAGCATCCTTGAATGGACATCTTCCGTACCCCAGCCACAACAGCCAGAATACCATTCGGATTCGGGGTGCTAGGCAGCATAATCTGAAAAATATTGACTTGGAATTGCCACGCGATCGCTTAATCGTATTCACTGGCGTTTCTGGTTCTGGTAAGTCTTCCCTAGCCTTTGATACCATTTTCGCTGAAGGGCAACGTCGCTATGTCGAATCCCTCAGCGCCTACGCACGGCAATTTTTAGGACAACTGGATAAGCCGGATGTAGAAGCCATTGAAGGCTTAAGTCCAGCAATTTCCATTGACCAAAAATCAACATCTCATAACCCCCGTTCTACTGTCGGTACGGTGACAGAGATTTACGACTATTTGCGGCTGTTGTTTGGTCGGGCTGGCGAACCCCATTGTCCGATATGCGATCGCTGTATTGCACCCCAGACAATTGATGAGATGTGCGATCGCATCATGGAATTACCAGATCGCACCCGCTTCCAAATCCTTGCACCCGTTGTCAGAGGTAAAAAAGGCACACACCGTAAGCTTTTGTCAAGTCTGGCATCCCAAGGTTTTGTCCGCGTGCGGATCAATGGTGAGATCCGCGAACTGTCAGATTCCATTGAATTGGATAAAAACTTTACCCACACCATCGAAGTGGTAATTGACCGCTTGGTGAAAAAAGCTGATATTCAAGAGCGTTTGGTTGATTCCCTGTCTACGTGTCTCAAGCAATCGGGTGGAATTGCAGCCATTCTGGTGAGTCTGCTTGATGACGACGGACAAGAAAAAGAAGAAGAATTAGTATTTTCGGAAAATTTTGCTTGTCCAGAACATGGGGCGGTAATGGAGGAACTATCACCGCGATTGTTCTCCTTTAACTCGCCTTATGGTGCTTGTCCGCACTGTCATGGCATCGGGACTTTAAGAAGATTTGCGCCAGACTTGATCGTACCTGACTGGGAAGCGCCAGTTTATGCTGCGATCGCGCCTTGGTCAGAAAAAGATAATTCTTATTACTTAGAACTACTCTATAGTGTAGGGCAGATTTATGGGTTTGAGTTACAAACAAATTGGAGCAAGTTAACAGAAGAACAACAGCAAATTATTTTGTTTGGCGAGAAAGATGAACGAGCCGCAGAAGCACAAAGGAAACAGAGTTTTAAAGGTGCTATTCCAATTTTGCAACGCCAGTATGAAGGTGGTTCGGAATTAGTTAAGCAAAAATTAGAGCAGTATTTAATTGATCAACCATGTGAAGTTTGTAAGGGAAAACGGTTAAAACCGGAAGCCTTGGCAGTGAAATTGGGACAATATGGAATTTTAGAATTGACTACCGTATCAATTCGAGATTGTCGAGAGAGAATTGAGCAATTTAAGTTGAGCGATCGCCAGTTACAAATTGCTGATTTAGTCCTGAGAGAAATCAAAGCCAGATTGCAATTTTTGTTAGATGTAGGTTTAGATTATCTCACCCTTGACCGTCCCGCCATGACCCTTTCTGGTGGCGAAGCCCAACGAATTCGTCTAGCAACGCAAATTGGTTCTGGTTTAACAGGAGTTCTCTACGTTTTAGATGAACCGAGTATTGGTTTGCATCAACGAGATAATGGCAGGTTGCTCAAAACCTTAACTAAATTGCGCGATTTGGGTAATACATTGATTGTCGTTGAACACGATGAAGAAACAATTCGCGCAGCCAACCATATAGTTGATATTGGCCCTGGTGCAGGAATTCACGGCGGAAATATTATCGCCCAAGGTGATTTTCAGGCGTTATTAGCAGCAGAAGATTCTTTGACGGGTGCATATTTATCAGGAAGACGAGTAATTACCACACCAGCAGAACGCCGAGAAGGAAATGGGCGCAGTTTGGGAATTAAAAATGCCCATCGCAACAATTTAAGAAATATAGATGTAGAAATTCCATTAGGTAAACTCGTCTCCATTACCGGTGTGTCTGGTTCCGGGAAATCTACCCTAATTAACGAATTACTGTACCCATCTCTGCAACACCATTTAACTAAGAAAGTTCCTTTACCCAGACATTTGGATAAAATTCAGGGATTAAACGCGATTGATAAAGCGATCGTTATCGATCAATCCCCTATTGGACGCACACCACGTTCTAACCCTGCAACTTACACAGGAATTTTCGATGCGATTCGAGATGTATTTTCCCAAACAGTAGAAGCCAAAGCTAGGGGTTACAAACCCGGACAATTTTCCTTCAACGTTAAAGGTGGACGTTGCGAAGCTTGTAGCGGACAGGGTGTGAATGTTATTGAAATGAACTTTCTCCCTGATGTTTACGTGCAATGCGAAATTTGTAAAGGTGCAAGATACAACCGCGAAACTTTGCAAGTGAAGTACAAAGATAAGTCAATTTCTGATGTACTGAGAATGACAGTTGAGGAAAGCTTAGACTTTTTCCAGAATATCCCCAAAGCGATCGCGCGTTTGCAAACTTTATTTGATGTCGGCTTGGGTTATGTCCAACTAGGACAACCTGCGACAACCTTATCTGGTGGTGAAGCACAACGGGTAAAATTAGCAACAGAACTATCTCGACGCGCTACAGGTAAAACACTTTATTTAATAGATGAACCGACAACAGGGTTATCTTTTTACGATGTCCATAAATTATTAGATGTGTTGCAAAGATTGGTAGATAAAGGTAATTCAATATTAGTAATCGAACACAACTTAGATGTAATTCGTTGTTCTGATTGGGTGATAGATTTGGGGCCAGAAGGTGGTGATAAAGGGGGAGAATTGATTGCTGTGGGTACACCGGAGGAGGTTGCAAAAAATCCCAGGTCTTATACTGGGCAATATTTAAAGCAGGTGTTGAAACAGTATCCGGCTATGAAATCTTAGTCTTTTTAAAGTAGGGTGTATTATATAAAACTAAACCATCCTATTTCTGAATTTTATAGCAATGAGGTAATACCAATGAAATTATTAGATGTGGTTGCCCTAACCGAAGACTTCCCAGAAGTGGGATTGCATCGCGGTCAAGTAGGAACGATTGTAGAAGAATATGAACCTGGAGTTTTTGAAGTAGAATTCAGCGACTTAACAAGAAAAGCTTATGCCATAGAAACTTTAAATGCTAACCAGCTAATGGCTTTATATCATCAACCAATTGGTGGAAAAACTTTATTGGTTTAACAAAATCAACAAATAAATAAGCTTGACTCAACGTGAAAAAACTTACCTAAAGCTTCAGCTTGTTTTTTAGTGATTTCTAGTTCGTTATTGATGATTTTAGTAACAATCTCGCTTGAACCCAGGATTTCTACCAAATCAGCTTGTTCCAAACTCCTAGCTTCCATCAAATGCAAGAGTCTTGAATAAGGTGTTGAAGAATTAAGCTGATAGTGATTATCTTCAAAATCCTCAATTAATTTTACCAATAATTCCAACAAAGCATCTTCTTCAGGAGTCAGATGAGAACGAGAAAGCAGTTCTTCAACAGCTTCTAAAAACTTCTCGTTTTCCTCTTCTGTCTTGATAATCTGAGGTTGATGTTGAGACAGCAATTCACTATAAATATCTGAGTTAAAAATAAAGGTCATTTTCTTAGTAATCTCTGTAATGCCAAATTACAAAGATTCTTATCCTACCAAATTATAGTTACCCCAGATAAAGGCATTCTACTGGAATACGGTTCAGTTAAGCATTTCTTTCTTCTCTTTGCGTCCTTGGCGTTCTTGGCGGTTCGTTAAAAAAATTGACTTTGGCAAAGAGTTTTAGGGTTAACTGAACTGTATTGTATTTTAATCTTAATTATTCTTCGTCTCAAGAATGAATATCTAACAGCTAATTAGCCATATCTCCCCTTTGCCAAAACTGTTGTAAAATCTCCCCTGGCTTTCTATCCCAAGTGTCGATATGCTCGTATATCAAATTATCTTGATTGAGTTTATATGTGGAATAGCCATTAAAAAGCAAACCAGCTTTCCAAGGAACTCGCAACACTCCCCGCACTGTCCACTTTGCTAAAATAGTGTCTTCGGCTGACTGATAAACCTCATGCACATCAAAGTGAATTTGAGTAAAAAATAGCCGAGCGTGAAATCGCAAAGTCCAAAATATAATGCGATAGTTAAATTTGTATTTGAATGTATTTACTGGGTCTTTAAAATAGATATCCTGTGTATAAATATCATAAGAGATATCTTTTTCAAAAAGTGTTGGTAAATCCTCTTTTAAAGTTTTAATTACTTGTTCTACTGATAATTGAGATTCCACGCGCCTTTTCCCTTAAAAAATCTTTTTTAACAACCTTTGCCAAATTGAAGATGACTTCCTATTACTCACACCACCCGCACTCAAATCTGACAGAGTAGGAAATGATGCAGACTTAGCATAGGGGCCATTTCGCAAAACTTTAGCTAGGGTATTGTTATTTTCGCGCAAACCTTCGTAAAAAAAGAATACTTCTCCTTGAATCCTAAGTTGGCGATTGTATTCAATTGCCTGCACTAGATATTCTGGACTAATGGAGTAAGAGCCAAGCTTCATCAGTATTCCCGGTGCTAACTTCGGTAGTGTCGCATCTGTGAACTGCTGGTTTACCAGTTTATCAGCGATCGCAGCGTAACTCCTAAAGTCACGGCGATAAATCTGCGGCTGAATCATATCAACTATTCCCCGCTTCAGCCATGCGGGTGAGTCTTGCAGATATTCCTGGAATGCCCAATCATGGATATTAGGTGCGATCGCTACTAATAAATTAGAATTAACTGCTTTCACCTCCCCGTAGAGACGCGCCAAAAACTCAGTGAGAATATCTGCACGCCACTGTAACCATTGTTTATCCTTGGGATTCTCTGGTGGATTGCGATCGAATTCTTGGCGATAGCGGCTGACAGTTCCCTCATCATAGCCACCTTCAGAGGGGAACGCTGGGAAGCGATCGTCACCTTGAATACCATCCACATCGTAATTATTCGCAACTTCCAACACCAAGTTTAACAAGAATTCCTGCACCTGTGAGTCGAGTGCATTCAACCACTCAAAACCATTTTTCTTCAGTAAGTTGCCGTTAAAATCACGCGCAGCCCATTCCGGTTTTTTTTGTAAAAGTACACCGCCATTCAAATTGTAAGAACTAGCAAAACCGTATTCAAACCAAGGAATTACTTTTAACCCAACTCGTCGCGCCTCAACCACCACCTCTTCTAAAGGGTCACGACCTACAGACATAGGGTCAATTTCAACCCCAAAAATTTGCTGCATTGTTTGGCTGGGATACAGAGTTACCGCCTTATTCCAAACAACGGGAAACACCACATTAAATCCTGTCTCAGCCAGAAAATTCATCGCCTCAGCAATACGTTCCTTTGACCTGAGAACTTTACTATCAGTAGTAGTCAGCCAGATACCACGGGTTTCTATTATTGCCATTTCTATAAATTGAAATTCTCAGCACCGCACCATCTAAACATTGACTAGCCGACGATACCGCGCCTGTACTATTGTGTAAATTCCATAGGCAACCAAACCTAACGCCACAATACCCAAAAGCCATGCTCCATAAGGCTGTTGCGCTAGCGTCTGTAATACTTCATCCAAACCTTCTGCGGTAGCGGCGTTAGATTGCCTTGCAGCTTCAATTAAAAACCAGCCGATAATACAAAATACTATACCTCGTGCCGCTAAACCAAATCTGGAAATCCTGATTATCCACTGGGCTTCTGTGTTGCTTAACTCTGTTAAATTGAGTTCTTTACGAAATTTGGCACTAAAAGCTTTATAAAACTGATAGAAGCCTAGAGCAATTACAAACACCCCCACAGTTCCAACTAACCATTGACCAAAGGGTTGAGAAAGCAAACGTGCTGTCCAATCTTCAGTAGAATCACTACTATTTTTACCCCCACCTGTACCCGTAACCATTTTCACAGCACTTAAGGCTAAACTTGCATAAATCAAGCCATTAACTGCGTAACCAATTCGCACTGCCAAACCTTTGGCATCATTACCTTTATTTTCTGGGTCTTTAATTGCCTGTACAAAACGCCAGATTACATATCCAATCAAGCCAATTGCAACTAAAGCCAGCAAAAATTTACCAAATGGCTGGTTAACGATTGTTTGGAGAGCGCCTTGGGTATCAGTTGTTTTACCACCGCTGCCAAAAGCTGTCTGTGCTGCCAGTAGTCCAACTATACCGTAAACTACTCCCTTGGAAACATAGCCAAATCGTCCCAGTCGCTCAACCCACAATGAAGAATGGTTTGTCAACTGTTGTGTCATGGTACTTGGGGAGAATTATTATATCTACTTTTTACCAAAATTTAGCCACGATTCACATCTACCCCAAGGCAATTTCTCTAATATTGTTGCAAAAAATCACTATCGGAATACTGTCTTTCAATAGATGCAAAACCACTAAAAATAATATTACATATATAAAGTGAAGTCTTATTATTTAGTATTTTTTAATGCTGAATTTGGATTAATTATGTCTCTAATAGAAAGTTCTTGGAAACACGAATATATAACTACCAATGGGGTAAAACTACACTACGTTACCCAAGGTGAAGGGCCATTAATGTTGATGTTGCATGGGTTTCCTGAGTTTTGGTACTCTTGGCGGCATCAAATACCAGAATTTGCCCAAAATTTCAAAGTTGTCGCCCTTGACTTGCGTGGTTATAACGATAGTGATAAACCAAATGAGCAATCAGCTTATGTCATGGATGAATTTATCAAAGATGTTGAGGGAGTAATCAAAGGATTAGGATACCAAAAATGTGTATTAGTTGGACATGATTGGGGTGGTGCGATCGCTTGGAATTTTGCATACAGTCACCCTGAAATGTTAGAACAATTAATTATTCTTAACCTGCCTCATCCTGCCAAATTTGCCCAAGGGTTACGCACTCCCCAACAGTTGCTACGTAGCAACTATATATTTCTCTTTCAAATACCGTGGATACCAGAATTACTTTTACAATCTTCTGACTACCAAGCTATTGAAACAGCTTTTAAAGGTACAGCAGTTAACAAGAGTGCTTTCACACAAGCTGATATTGACGCATATAAAAATGCTGCGGCAAAACGCGGTGCCCTGACAGCAATGTTAAACTATTACCGCAATATTTTTCAGCAGAGAATGCTAAATCCAAGTTGGGGCGTTCTGGAAGTACCAACACTGATGATTTGGGGAGAAAATGACACCGCACTCGGCAAGGAACTAACCTATGACACCGCAGCTTATGTCCGAAACTTTCAAATCAAGTATATTCCTGATTGTGGTCATTGGGTGCAGCAAGAACAGCCGGAATTGGTCAATCAGTATATGCAAGAATTTCTAATAGACCTAACCTAATTTGCGAATTTACGATCAAATCAATTGATAAAGTATAAATACTTATCAAAAGTCCAAATTATGCCAGCCTTTAAAAATATTTAACAGAGATTTAACACTGGCAGCTTTTTAGGGTTTATCGGGTAAAAATCGACCAGAAACAGGATATATGGAATTTTTTATCTCGATATTATAGCAAGTTCATATCATAACCAACTTGTTAACGCATAGGATACATTGACCTCACGAAGTTTAGTGAGATAATAGAATTGTGAGGGATAGAACGGACGCAACTTGATTATTAAGGGGGAAAATATATGAAACTTCAGCTATTAGCGGCCATGGCCTTAGCAACTCCCCTATTTTTCGCTAGCTCGGTTAGAGCCGAAAATCCGCAGGATTTACAAAAGCTGCTTTCAACTGGGGAATGTATCCAGTGCAATTTGTCGGGAGCTAACCTCAGTGGCGCTCATTTAATTGGTGCTGACTTGAGAGGCTCGAAGCTCGAAGGAGCAAACCTTGTAGGGGCTAACCTCGAAGGTGCTGACTTAACAGGTGCTAATTTGGCAGGTGCTAACTTAACATCAGCTTATGTAACCAATGTTAATTTGAAGCAAACCAATCTTAACGGAGTAAATTTTACCCGCGCTACGATTCACGATTCTAATGTGTATAAAGCATCAATGAACGATCTAAATCTCACTGGTGCCGAAATATTTAACACTGGAATCGGGATTGGTGGAGAAGATGCCGAAATTCCCGATTGGGACTAGGCTGAACTGGGTAGGCAGGTGAAAATAAACACAACATCAGAGAAACTGGTTTTTTGCCAGCATTATCTTTAAAATCTGCCTATACAAAAATAAAAAATGAAACCCCTCTTGCTTGTAATTACTTTACTATGATGCAAGCAGAGGGGGTTTTTTGTTGGGATTGAGCCGATTTGTCTTGGTGCTATTTTGAAAGCACATAATCAATGATGCTAAGTAAGTGGGCGTAAATAATTGTTGTTGGGATAGGGCAACAGGCAATAGGCAATAGGCAATAGGCAATAGGTACAAGGGTTTTAGCCTAGTTCATTTTCCTTTACATAGTTTGATTTTATTCTGTCAACTTACTTAGTTCCTACAGGGAAAACTCACTATCAAATTCGGAAAGTGAGGATGAAAGCGATTATCGCACCGTGGCAATCTCCGCTCTTCCTACTTGTTTACTTAGCACTGTTTCGCTGACTATAGCCCTGCAAACCACTCATAGCCCTGATCCTCCCAATAACCTTTGAGAGGTAACAAATTGCTGACGAATGTAATTTGAGTCACCCACTTGCTTTGCTTATAGCCCAGTTTAATTGGGGATGCTAGACGTATAGGCGCACCATTATCAACTGATAATGGTTGTCCATTCTTTTGATAAGCCATGAGAGTTTGAGGATGTACAGCAGAGGCAAGATCCCAGCTTTCATAGTAGCCATCAGCAGATTTGAAGTAGACATAGCGGACGTTTGACTTCGGCTGTACCAGGGCTACTAAGTCTCGCAATCGCACGCCTCCCCATTGAACGATCGCAGCCCAACCTTCAACACAGACATGGCGAATTACCATTGAAGTCAAAGGAAGTTTTTCAATATCCCCCATACTCAATTGCATCGGGTTACTAACCTCGCCATCAATCTTCAGGCGAAACTGCACCGGATCAATTTGCGGCGTGAAGTCAAAGGAATTGATTAGCAATTTGTCTGCTTCTATGGCACTAACAGGAAATTCTGGAACTGGTTTCTGACTTAACAGGAGTGCTTCTAGACGTTGGTTTAGTGGCTCAGATATTTGCCGCAGATTATCCGAGAACAAATTTGTCCCACAGCCACCTAAAAGAAAGCCTACCCCTGAAAGTCCAGATAGTTGCAGTAATTGGCGACGGGATAAGGTGCGTTTGGGAAGAATCAGACTCATATTACCTCTACAGGAACATAGACTTAACTAGACGGATGCTTCCTACCTTCAGGGCAAGTAAGGAATGAGCAATTGTAAACAGTATGACTGTGGGAACAGTGATAAAGTGAACAGTGCGTAGAGTTTGCCAACTACCAAACAGCCCCGAAAGCCAATGCAGTTGGGCAGGTTTGTACATCGCCAGACCACTTAAGATTGCCAGCAGTAGCACTGGAATGATAGCAGTATAAACTAGCCGATGCCATGCGTAATTTTTGCGCTTTGGGTTCTGGCTGACTTGCAATGCTTTTAAGTCACCACCATCGGCAAAGCGACGCTGCCAACGACGAGTTACAAAGATATAAAGCCCATACCAAAGTAAGTTCAGCGAAAATAGCCACATAACAGCAAAATGCCAGTGTCTGCCACCCCCAAGCCAACCTCCCAGCAAGATAAAGTCAGGAAAATGCCAACCTGCACGCCCGCCAAATACCGGATTAGCATTATAGATTTGCAGTCCGCTAGTAATCATCAACATGAGACTGATGATATTAATCCAGTGAAAGGTCTTTGATAAAAAAGTCTGACTTGGTATTGAGCGGACTTTGCGTTTAGATGAGATCATACCAATTTTGGATTTTGAATTTTGGATCTTAGATTTTTAGATTGTTCCCAATCAGACTTTTGGATTGGTTTCTTCTAATGCAAAATCTAAAATTGGCACGCTTATGGCTGTCTCACAAAGGTTGAGTAGGAAAAAACGGAGCCAGCCAAAGTTGTATCTGGACATCCCAACCGAGAAGAATAGCAATTGCTGTTGTTGCGATCGCTACGCCACCTACACGCTGTAACACTGCACTCTGGGCGCGGAGATTGAGGATTCGTTGGCTGAATACTCGTCCACCGTAAGCGATCGCTAATAAAGGTAAACCTGCTCCGATTCCATAAACAACCAGTAGCCAAAATGCACCTGTGACTTGATGATTAACTGCCGCTAGGACTAAAATTCCTCCCAAAACCGGCCCAGCACAGGGAGTCCACAAAAGCCCTAACTGAGTTCCTAGCCAAAACTCTCCCATGAGTCCAATTCGTGGAGGTTTTTTAGCCAAATTGCCCACTGGAATATAAGTAAATATTCGGTAACTCCAGGTGGGAAAAATTGCAATTAATCCCAAAAATAAAAGAAGTGCTATCGCGCCACTCCGTAATAAATTAGCCAAACCTGTGAACCAGACTGATGTTACACCAAGTAAGCTACCTGCCAGCGCAAAACCAGCGATTAATCCCCCTACCAGTGCGACTGGGCCGTAAGTATGCGATTGGAGCGAGCGCCCTAATAGCACAGGCAAAATCGGTAAAACACAGGGTGAAAGGACATTCAAAACTCCCCCCAATAAAGCCAGACTAATTGATAAAGTAGAAGTCGTCATAATTGCTTCTACCCCAATAGCTGGCGGATAGTTTGCTCTATTTTTTCGTATGCTCCTTCACCAATATGGTCATATTGTAGTAAACCCTGGCGATCGGCTATAAATATATGGGGCCAATACTGATTTTCGTAAGCATTCCAAGTTTTATACTCGTTATCAACTGGAACCGGATAAGTAATTTGATGTTGTCGTAACGCCTTTTTTATATTGTTCGGATCTCGCTCAAAAGCAAACTCTGGTGTGTGGATACCAATCACCTTGAGTCCCTGCGACTCATACTGCTTATGCCATCTAGTGATGTAAGGCAGGGTACGCTGGCAGTTAATACAAGCAAAAGTCCAAAACTGGATCAGAATAACACTGCCTTTGAGGTCAGCGATCGACAAAGGAGTAGAATTAAGCCACTGACTGATACCCTGAAACTCTGGTAAATTATTACCTGCTGGAGTTTTCACTGTAATGGTTTCTGAGTCTTGCGTCTTGTTACTTTTTGCAGGAGATATAGAAGGGGCATTCACTTTTCTGAAGTTGGAGAATGTTGTAGCTGCACCGATTCCGACAACCCCTAACCCAAGATAAAAAAGTAACTGACGGCGGCGGAGCAGGTTGTGATTCATCAGAATTTCTCCTGTTGAGGTCAAAGCGCCAAAGTATAGGGATTAGCTTAAAATTTTCCTGGTAAGCAGCCCCTAATCTTAGTACAAGAAAAGTGAGATGCAAGGCTGTGGCTAGGGCTTGGTGGAAGCCGGAGATTGCTTCATAGCATCGCCAGCTTTGTCTTTACCCATTGCATCTTTACCCATTGCATCGCCAGCTTTGTCTTTACCCATTGCATCTTTGCCCATAGCACCGCCAGCTTTGTCCTTACCCATTGCATCTTTGCCCATAGCACCGCCAGCTTTATCCTTACTCATAGCATCGCCAGCTTTATCTTTACCCATTGCATCGCCAGCTTTATCTTTACTCATTGCAGGAGAGGCTTCAGGGGAAATTTGATTGTTGCTTGCAGGACTGCTAGAGCAAGCAGTGAGACTGGTCGTTAAGCTTAAACCAGCAATTAAACAAAGTATTTTCCAGTTCATAGTCTTCTTTCGTCCTTTGGATAGTTCTTTTTGTATTGATTGACTCAGAGAAAATTAAGCTACGAGCAGATTCATCAACGCTATTGAGATAAAGAAGATGCCTTCTTGTAGAGGATTTCATCAGATACTTGTTACTGATGTTTGATTTATCCCGAACATCTAAAGTATCTCTATAATGGCTGAGAGCTTATTGAAACTAAGCCATAATTTTCATAAATTTATCCCTTGAGAAAATTTAGTTAATTCTCAGCATTTTCTCAGGTATTCATGGTAACTCAAAGCCAGAATCTAATTTAGGTATTATTTCAGCAAAATCTCATAGTGAAGAATGTAGAGATTTTGCACTGCTACGTCTATACAAGGGTTCTGGATAACGCACGTTTAATTGCTGGAGATGTTTAATCCTAAGAGTTTCAGAACAAACCTATCTCTGGCTGGCTATCCTGAACTTTGGAACATCCTAAAAAATTGGTGCTTAAGACTTAATATACGATGCCTACGGCAGCAAGCTACACCACCCAAATTTATTAAGTAATATTTTGTTAGTGAAGAATATCTACGCTTTGATGATCCTGATACTAATCTATGGACAACAGAGGAACAAAGCGACTTTTAGAATATTTATGCAAATCTGACCATTATGCCAGCGCTAACTAGCGATTAGGGTGGGTAATAGCCCACCCTAAGACTTTAACTTGCTACTGCTTCAGCAGGGGCTGTCTCAACAGCAGTTATAGGTAAATAAACACTAACTTTTTTACGGGTTTTGCCCTTTCTCTCAAACATTACAACACCGTCGATTAAGGCGAACAGAGTGTCATCGCTACCAATACCGACGTTGTTGCCAGGGTGAAATTTGGTACCGCGCTGACGCACGAGAATGTTTCCTGCACGCACAACTTGACCGCCATAACGCTTGACACCCAGACGTTGGGCATTAGAATCACGACCGTTGCGTGTACTACCCGTTCCTTTCTTATGAGCCATGATTTCCTCTTATGTATTTACTTCTTTTTATTATTCAGCAGCGGTTTCAACTTCTTCGGCAGGAGTCTCATCTAAAACGGGGGTTTCCTTCTCCGCTTCTCCTTGGGCAACAAATACTTCACCGTTAAGGGTGATGGAGTCAATCATAAGTCTGGTAATTTCCTGACGATGCCCCCGCTTTTTACGGGTTTTCTTTTTCGGCTTCATCTTGTACACCAAGACTTTACGACCTCTGTAATGTCGCATTACAGTCCCTTCTACAGTTGCACCTGTCACTAGTGGCTGTCCAATGCTGACTGCGCCATCGTGCTGCACGAGTAATACGGAGTCTATTGTAACTTTTTCATCTGGTTCGGTGGGAAGCAGTTCAATGTCATAAAACCGCCCTGGCTCTACTCGTATTTGTTTACCGCCAGTTTCAATAATCGCGTAAGTCATGGAATTGTCCTTGAGGTTGCCGTACAGGTAGCTGGTTTTTATCTCGTGTAGAGAGGTTTTTGCCAACTTTTGTAATATGTCTACCTGATCCGAGCAGGAATTAGACAGACAATCTAACATACTATTTTATCCACAGGTGCTAAGTCAAGCTTCCATTTGCCAAAATCCGTGATGGCGATCGCTTACCCAAAAATCAGAATTGATGCTTTTTATTTAAAAACTGCTTCTATCTTAGGAATGATTTTTATAAACTAGTAGAAATATTTTAGACTCAAACTTATAGTTTCTTGTCAAAATTCACACATTTATCTTATTTGTTTTAAAATTAAACTTACAACGCTTAATCTAATAGTTCTTTACAGAATTTAGTGAACCGAAAAAATTAAATTCATACATTCAAACCTGATATTTAAAACAGGAGATGGATTTGTCATGACACAGCAAAATGCTACCCGACTTTTTCAAGCCGTAAAAAAAGATCAAGCATTGCAGCAAAAGCTTAAAGCAACAGCTGATCCACAAGCTTTCATCAAGATTGCTAAAGAGCGTGGTTATGACTTCACAACTGATGAACTGGAAAATGAAATCAACAAGTTATCAGAAGAAGATTTAGCCGCCATTGTCAATCCAGGATGGGGAACTAGACGGCACATTCTTCCTAGATAATTCCTATTCTAGGAAACTGAAAGTATAGGAACAACTGAATTGACAAGTTTTGCTCCTCAAGGGGATACCGTTGCATCATCTCCTTTAGGGGCATTTCTGTGAAATTAAGCAACTCTGCTTCCCATCTCCCCACCCAATACTTTTCGGTTAAACCCAATAATCTCTCTTTTGGTCTGGGGAAAGGGAAATTCAAACCCTTTCCGTTTCCCCTTTCCCCCTTCCCCCTTAACCGAAAAGTATTGTCTCCCCACCTGCCTAACTCGTGAGTTAGGATGGCTATATTTTAATCAGGTGATATGGAAAGAATAGAAGTTGAGCAAAGAACTATTTTAATTGGTTTGGCAGGTAGCCACGGCTATGGTTTAAATCGTCCTAATTCAGATTTTGATTATCGGGGAGTATTTATCGCGCCCAAAAGATACTACTTGGGATTTGATCGTATAGAACAAAAAGATACTGGTTGGGATGAACCAGGAATATTTTCATTCCTGAATGGCAACAAAGACACAGTTATATATGAATTAAGAAAAATACTGCTGTTATTAGCGGGTGCGAATCCCAATGTTTTAGAATTGCTCTGGTTAAATAACTATCCTTTTGTAAGCGCAGTCGGAAAGCATTTAATTAATCATAAGCAGCTATTTTTGAGCAAGAAGGTAAAACATACTTACACTGGTTATGCCTTTGCTCAAATCAAAAAGATGGAAACTCATCGTAAATGGTTGTTAAAGCCACCACAAAAAAAGCCAATACCATCTGACTTCGCCATAGAAGACGAAGCCCCCCTCAGCAAAGATGAGCTAAATGCTTTTCTGGAGTATCTTTATAACTTAATCAGAGGACGAATTGAGTTTTTGGAAGAAGCGGAACAGTTATACAAATTGCTGACGGCAGATATTGATTTTAAAGGAGTGTTAAAACAATATACTTTACCCGATGAAACTTTAGAATATACTCAAAATTTAACCAATAGCCGTAAAGATTTTATCCGCCTGCTTCAAAAAAGCCAAAATTATCAAATAGCTTTAAGAGAATGGAAGGCTTATTTATCTTGGCAGGAAAATAGAAATCCGGCTAGAGCAGAAATGGAAAGAAAGTCGGGTTTTGACCTCAAACATGGGATGCACTGCATTAGATTATTACGCAGTGGAGTAGAAATATTGCGTCAAGGTGAAGTGATTGTAGATAGAAGAATAGCTGGTGATGTTGAAGATTTAAGAGCTATTTTGAAGGGTGAGTATTCTTATGAGCAAGTGATGAAAATGGCAGAAGATTTAGTCGCTGAGATGGAGGTTGTTTACGAACAATCTATCCTCCCTGACAAACCTGATTTAGAGGAAATTAATAAGTTGTGTATGGAATTGGTAGAAATGCAGAATTGGTGATTGGGCGCATTGGGGATTGGGTATGGGGCATGAGGCATTGTTAATTAGTTTCTTCCCCATTCCCTATTCCCTATTCCCCATTAAATACTGTACATTAAATCAGCAAATCCATAGAGGCTGATGATCAGCAATAACGATGCTGTTAGTTGGGTAATTCGCGCCTGGGGTGAGGGTGCGATCGCTTCCCGCACCAATATAGAAATAGATGCCCCAACTACTAGGCTCAAGCCTAAGATTAAATAGGGTAGTCTGTCTGGTAAAACACTAGCTATTGCCAGCATAGCGATCGCTAATAAAAGCATCAATAATTCTATAAACCTGGGTGGGTTGTATTGGCTAGATAAAACAAAGCTGTTGAACCAAAAAGACCAAAATCTCATAGTCAGTGTTGAATATTGTTAACGGTAGCGGGGACTTTAGCCCGTGCTGAGTTAAGAGTTGTTAGTTATGAAGCAGCTTTCCATTCAAAACTTTTAACTCCTAACTCCTCACTTCTAATTTTTAATTTCTAGCCCCTAACTTTTGACCTGTGCCGTTTTTTTGTGCAGTATCACTTTCTGGTAATTCTACGCCAAAGACGCGGCTAAAAACTTTGGCGACTTTGTAGCCAGAATCAATCGATTCTAAGGGGTCTTTCCGCAGTCTGTGACGCAAACATAGGGTAATCACACGGCAGATATCATCAACTGTAACTTCAGTGCGTCCTTCATAAGCTGTTAAGGCTTTCGCAGCGCGGTTACTAACAATGTCACCCCGCAAACCATCTACATCCAATTCAGAACAGACTTCAGAAATTTTTACCCGCAGTTCATAGTCAAGTTTCACTTCTGGCAAAAGCTGTTGAGCATTGACAATTTGCTCTTGCAATGTTTCTTGTTGGGGTTTGTACTTTTCGAGAAATACTAGAGGATTTTGGTCAAAATCCGCCCGTTGTTCCACGATTTGCACCCGCAAGGCTGGTTCTTTTACGGTGTGAATTTCTGCGTGCATCCCAAAGCGATCGAGCAGTTGCGGGCGTAGTTCGCCTTCTTCCGGGTTTCCAGAACCCACAAGAACAAAACGCGCTGGGTGACGGATAGAAATACCTTCCCGTTCTACAGTGTTCCATCCACTCGCGGCGGAATCTAGTAGCACGTCTACGAGGTGGTCATCTAGTAAGTTGACTTCATCTACATAGAGAATGCCCCGGTTAGCCTTTGCCAGCAGTCCCGGTTCAAAGGCTTTGACACCTTCAGATAAAGCTTTCTCAATGTCGATTGTGCCACAAACTCGGTCTTCTGTAGCTCCTAGCGGCAGGTCTACCATTTGGACTTTTTTATGAGCTACAGGAATTTCCACCCCTTGTTCTAAGAGTTGGCGGACTTCATCACTCATCAAGTCGGGGTCGCTAGGATCGCTACTGAAGGGGTCATTGGCAACCACAGAAATTTCTGGCAGCAGATCCGCCAGCGCCCGGATAGTTGTGGATTTACCGGTACCGCGATCGCCCATGATCATTACACCACCAATCTTGGGGTCAATCACGTTCAATAGGAGCGCCAGTTTCATTTCTTCCTGGCCCACAATTGCCGTAAAAGGAAATACCACGCGACGCGCACTTGCCGTGGATTGAGCAGTTGGACTCACTAAATTACCTTAACAATATTTTTCTTATTACAGTTCTCTATTGTGACACAGGTGGGGTGTGGGGGAGTGTGAAGATCAGGAGGCAGGAGGCAGGGGAAGAGAAAGGAGAGAATTTTACCT
>NZ_JADEXU010000056.1 GCF_015206895.1 Nostoc sp. LEGE 12450
CTTCAATCCACACGATCCACAGGTAGAAACTCTTTGAGTTCTTCTGCCTGAGCAGCCTTCAATACTGGAAGAGACAGGGGTAGTGAATTTGCGATCGCAAATAATTGTTCTATTTGACTCAGACCTGTCAAGCTACCACATAATAATACTTGGTCGCCAACTCGCAAATCCATGCCACCATCGGGATAGCGAATAAATTTACCATCGCGCCGGATCGCCTGTACCTGTACTCCAAATTGCTTGTTGATATCTAAATCTGCAAGGGTTTTACCTATTGTTGGCGTATCTGCATTAACTGTAACCCACTGGCAAGCACTATTTTCTCCGGGAACAGCAGCTTGTCCCTTGGCGAATTCTGCCAAAGCTGCCAGTTCTTCATCTGCTCCCACTACCAGCAAGCGATCGCCCTCTTCTAATTTGGTTTGATTATTGGGATAATCAATTTCATCGCCGTTAGCGCGACGAATTGCCATCAAACTCGCTCCTGTTAAGTAGCGCATATCTGCCTCTTCTATACTCATACCAATTAAGGGCGAATCTGCTGGGAGAGGATACCAGCGCTGATTTAAATCGCGGGTGGCTTGGCGTAAATCACGAGCAACTTCAGTTGCAGAACGCTCTGGCCGCAAATCTAAATAGTGATCGTTGCGGATTTGCTGCATTTCCCGTTGGACGACTGCCGGCGACAACAAGCCTAAGCCAGTTAATAAATAGGTTGCCATTTCTAAGCTGGCTTCAAACTCTGGCTGTACCACTTCTCTAGCTCCCAATTGATACAGTACCTCAATATTTTTATCCTGGGTAGCACGGACAACTAAATCTAATTCAGGGCGCAATTCCAAGGCACGTTTCAAACAAAGACGAGTACTCATCGGATCAGGAAGTGCGATCGCCATTCCTTTGGCATGATTCACTCCGGCGGTTTCCAAAACATGTAAACTCACGCAATTACCATAAACATAAGACACTCCAGCCTCACGCAACTGCTGAATTCTACTTTCTGATTGGTCGATTACCACCACAGGCAGGTTGTGTTGCAGCAACAACTTCACCAAATTTTTGCCGACTCGCCCATAACCGCAGACTACCACATGGTCTTTGAAGGGCAAATCTTCTGATACATCCAGCGCCTCTTGTTCTTCTAAGTACGGTTTCAACCAAGGCATTGATTCGGCAAAGTTAAATAAAAATGGTACTAACCGCAAGACAAAAGGAGTCAGCATGAGAGTAACTGCGGTGGTTCCCAAAATTAATAAGTATATCTGTCGAGATACCAGCCCCAAAGACTGCCCTTCACTGGCGAGAACAAAGGAAAATTCCCCAATTTGCGCCAATCCCAAACCTGCGATTATGGCTGTTTTTAAGGGGTAGCGGAACAGCTTTACTAGGGGCGTGATAATCAAGAATTTACCTATGAAAACTAGTGCTACCAGCCCCAAAATTAATTCCAGATTGTTCCACAAAAACACTGGATCAATTAACATCCCAATGGCGGCAAAAAATAAACTGGCAAAGATATCTCGCAGTGGTTCGACATAAGTTAGGGTTTGATCGGCGTACTCCACCTCAGAAATCATCAAACCCGCGACAAATGCCCCCATTTCAATCGACAGCCCCAAATGCTCTGTCAACAGGGCAATGCCCAAACACAAGGCTACAACCCCTAATAAAAATAGTTCTCGGCTTTCGGTACGGGCTAACAGTCGCAACAAAGGCGGTATCAGCCACATCCCCGCAGCTACTGCACCAGCTGCAAATAAAGCAATCCACAGTAGCGCTGTTAGCACGGCGATGCCAATGGTTTCTGCTGGTTGGTTGAGGGCTGGTAGAACTGCTAACATCAGTCCCAGTGCCAAGTCTTGGACTACCAAAATCCCCAACATCACTTGTCCGTGAGGCGTTTCTGTTTCATTGCGTTCCATCAAGCACTTAAGGACAACGGCTGTGGAAGACAAGGATAGAATACATCCCAAAAACATCCCTTTAGCAGGTAAGGTTCCCCAGGCCCCGCTTAACCCGGATACCACAACTGTTACCAAAATTGTCAAAGCAATCTGGAGTCCACCTCCACCAAGAGCGATCGCTTTTACCTTCTTGAGTTCCGCAAAAGAAAATTCTACACCCAAGGCGAATAACAAAAAGGCGACACCAAACTGTGCCAGAGTCTCTACTTGAATAACTTCTTTAATCAATCCCAATCCGGCGGGCCCAATGATCATCCCGCCGATGAGATAGCCTAGCAGCACGGGTTGCCGTAAAAGTGCCGCCAACAATCCACCACAGGCTGCAACGCCCAAAACTAAAACTAAATCAACAATTAGCCTAAAATCTTCTTGCACCAGTTTTAAAAGAACTATTTATTAAGACCTATTAATTCAGGATACAAAGTTTTACGATCTCAAACAGCTGGTTTGGGAATTGGGTATGGGAAATTGGGAATTGGGGCAAGAAGTTTTTTAACTGCTGCCCAATCCCCAATATTAAATTTTAGGTGAGCTAAGGGCACTCAGTAATAGGAGTGACCACGGCATTTTAATATCGGGTATGAGCCATGAGTAGTTTCTCAGTATAGGTAATGCAGCAGGTAGCACAAAACGTAAAGAGCGTAGTGATGCGGGGCGAGCGCCATTTTCATCTACAATTCCATATTTATCAGCTAGTTCAGCAACAATCTGCACACGTCCTGTACGGCGCATTAAATTTGGTTCACAAGCAAGTGCAGCAATTACCCGTCCAGTTAATAAGGGAGTTTCCCAGTTGTAGCGATCGCTAAGAAATGAGTTTTTTTGCTCAGTAGTATCGGTTTGATTCATCTCAGAAGCAAAACGGGAAAAAAGCTCAGTCCCAACAATACCCGGCCAAATTGAAACAGAAGCGACATTATGAGGTTTTAATTCAACAGCCATATCAGCCGCTAGGCGATCGCAAGCTGCTTTTCCAACACCATAAGCTGTATTAAAGATGTGAAACATACTGCCCCACGAGGAAATGGTGCAAATTAGTCCAGATTTACGCTTGGTCATCATTCGCGCAGCAAAAACACTCGCTACATAGTGGCTACGAAGACCAACGTTGTTACTTGCATCCCACAGACTTAGTTCACAATCCCAAAAGGGCTGCCCAAAAGCGTTTTTTATTGCCTCAACTCCTGAGTAAGCATTATTCACCAATAGATCGAGTTGTCCATCCTGCTCATCTTGGATGCGCTCAAACAGTAAACGCACCTGCTCATCGTCGCTGTGGTCTACTTGGACGGGAATACACACACCACCTGCTTCCTCTATAGTTGATTGGGTTTCACCAAGACTCCCTGAAACCGCATCACTAGACGAGTTGTTAAGGCTGCGTCCCGTGACGTATACAGTTGCGCCAGCCTCAGCCAAACCAATAGCAATTCCCCTACCAATTCCCCTCGTAGCACCTGTTACCAATGCCACTCTATCCTCAAGGTGTTTCACGATCGCTTTTCCCTGTGGTTAATTTATTTAAAGCCGGAGAACCCCAGCCTTAAAAAAGGCAAAAACCTCTCAAAGTCCCCCTTTGCTTAGGGGGATTTAGGAGGATCTACAACTACAAATAATATCTACCACTCAATCTAAGTAAGTTGGTGCGAAAAAACCAAGTATGTTACAAAACGCAAATAGGTTTAAAACCCTCACTAATGACAAATGACGAAGGACAGCCTTAGCCAGTTACCTTTAATTGCGCCGATCTACTTAACCAATTAATTTCTGCCAGCTAGCAGGCCCGACAATCCCATCGGCATCTAAACCATTTTGCTTTTGAAAGTTCTTAATTGCAACCTCTGTTTGTGGCCCGTAAACACCATCATTCTCAACACCTAAACGGTATTGTAAATATCTAACAACTGCACCACCAGCATGGTTTGGTCTGATAATTCGTTTTGCCAAAATTAGATTTATGGCATTCCATGTAGTTGCGTCAGCAATTCCAGTTGTCTGAACTCCGATAATAGCCTGAAATTTTTCGACAGCAGATTTGGTGTTAGCCCCAGTGAAGCCATCTTCTACTAGCGCCTTACCATTTTTATCAGTTATTTTGAGTCGATTTAAGGATTTTTGCAGTCTGAGAATCGTAGCATCTGCATTCTCCTCTTCATCTGGTACAGGGTTAACAGGAGTACTTGGCACTTTCCCAGTTAAGCCTTTGACGATCGCATTGGCCATTGCTTCAGGGTTAAAAAGATTCATATCTTTTTGCGAATCGATGAAGCAACATTCTATCAAGATAGCAGGCATATCTGTATTTTTCAGAACATACAAGTGGGAACCACTCTTAACGCCGCGATTAAAAAATCCCAACTTGACGATTTCATCTAATACAGGTTTAGCGATTTTTCTACCAGTCTCACTAGTTGCAAATACTTCTGTACCATTAGCTTGGTTATTAAAAGCATTAAAATGAATTGAAACGTAAATATCTACTTTACTTCCATTAGCTGTAGAACATCTTTTTGAGAGTGAGTCACGGACTGTACTAGCACTACTCGGTCTACATACTACAACATCATTACCTAAAGCTCTTAACTTGGCTATAACTCTATTACCTACATCTAGAGTTAAATTATCCTCAAACTTAATTCCTCTGGCTCCTGTGTCTGGTGGACAATTGTGTCCGCTATCAATTCCAAATTTCATGATTTCATCCTCAAATTACTTATTTTTACACTAGTTTAAAACTCTTCAAATTCTAGCGGCAAGGCAGAAATACTTAACCATTAGAGATATGAGTGAAAAAGAACGTAGAGACATAGCAATACTACGTCTCTACAAGGGTTCTGAAAACGCATAATTAATTTATGGAGATGCCCAATGCCCAATGCCCTTAAAAGCACTCCCGATATAAACTCAAATGATGCAAAACGTCTAGGAAAATAAATTTTATACTTGAATTCAATAACTTAACTTAGGTTAGACAATGGCTAAGTTATTCAAGTTGCCTTTATAACCAGTAATTTCAATAATAGCATCAGTAAGAGCAGAAAATCCATTGTTACTATCATTGAGTGCCAAAAAAGTCCGTTCATGATTGCCCGTACCGAGGGTGAAAGTTGCCGCACCCTTAGCCACAAAACTATATATAGTAAATACTTGTTGTAAATCTGAAAGATTTAAATTGGCAACAGGGCCAAGTTGAACCACCTTATCGGCTGAAACTGCATTCAGACCATCTATTTTATCTTGACAGATGTTCAGGTCGCTAATCACATCAAAGCCAGACAGCAACGAATCACTCAAGCTGTTGAACACAAATTTATCAGCGCCATTATCGCCTGTAAGGGTATCACGCCCAGCGCCGCCATTGAGAATGTCACAACCTTTACCACCAGATAGCTTGTCATTTCCAGCTAATCCAAAGAGTTTATCGTTGCCGTTTTTGCCAGAAATTTTGTCATTGCCGGCTCCACCAGCGAGTACATCTGCAAAGTTGCCACCGTTTAAGGTAATGTTTGACACATTTTTTTCTGTGGTAGTCTTGCTGTTTATTTGACCGTTGGCATCAAACAGATAACTGGCAACTGCATCAGTGATACCATCACTGTTGTTGTCAATATCTGCGGAAGTTAGTTTGCCCTTGGAATTATAGTTGTAACTGGTAATCTCGTCAGCCAAACCATCATTATTTGTGTCAACTACCTGTGCAGCTAGTCTGTTGTTAGCATCGTAGCTGGAAGCAGTTACCTGATCAATGATGCCATCACCATTATTGTCAAGAAGCTGTTTGCCGCCCAAATCATAACTATAAATGCCGACTGCATCTTTTACACCATCGTTGTTGAAGTCATAGCTGGCAGATGTGCGTCCATAAATATAAGTGCTGAAAAAATCAACTATGCCATCACCGTTTTCGTCAACACTAAAGGATGTCTGATTACCTTTGGCATCATAAGTATAGGCTCTGAAGTCATCAGCTATGCCGTCACCCTTGAAGTCACGACTAATGGATGTCTGATTACCTTTGGTGTCATAAGTAAATGTATCAACAAAGTCAGCAATGCCGTTCAAGGAAATACTAAAGGATGTCAGGTTGCCGTTGGCATCGTAAGTATAGGTTTCGACATTCTCAGCGATGCCGTCGCTGTTGCGGTCAGAGTTTTTGGATGTCAGGTTGCCTTTGGCATCATAAGTATAGGTTGTAACATACTCAACTATATCGTCGGGGATGCTGCTGTCAATGCTTTCAGATGTCAGGTTGCCGTTGGCGTCATAAGTATAGGTTGTAACATACTCAACTATGCCGTCGCCGTTGTTATCAATACTTTTAGATGTGCGGTTGCCTTTAGCATCATAAGTATAGGTTGTAACCATAGCATCGATGCCATCACCGTTGTAGTCAAAGCTTTCAGATGTGCGGTTGCCTTTAGCATCATAAGTATAGCTTATGACATACTCAAATATGCCGTCACCGTTGTCGTCCTGACTAATTGATGTCAGATTGCCTTTGGCATCATAAGTATAGGTTGATCCATAATCAACTATGCCGTCGGGGATGTTGTCCCTGGTGCCGTCATAGCTTTCGGATGTCAAGTTGCCGTTGGCATCATAAGTATAGGTTATAACCTGCCCAACAGTGCTTTTAGATATCCTGTTGCCATTAGCATCATAAGTATAGCTTATGACATCATCAGCGATGCCGTCAGTGTTGTTGTCACTGCTTTCGGATGTCAGGTTGCCGTTGGCATCATAAGTATAGGTTGAGCCATAATCAACTATGCCGTCGCCGTCGTCGTCACGATTTTCGGATGTTAGGTTATAGCTATAGTTAATAACTGAGTCTATTGTTCCATCACTATTATTGTCTACGCTCTCACTTATAACATTGCCATTGGCATCGTAAGTGTATGTTGTGGTTGAGGTCATAAACTTCTATTTCTCCATCAATACCTGTATAACCACACTTTAGTGCTGTAGTGCGGGTAATCAAAACTCATAGCAAGTTATCAAATGTATTTGTGCTTGCTAGATCGGCAATTGAAAAGATAATATAGTCAAAAATTTTTTATAGCAAGTGTTTTTGCTCACATTGCTAATGTTACATAAATGACTGCGGTTATCTGCAATTTAGATGGCAACTATCTCTCAAAGGCTTAACCTGCAATGCGAAAAACATATTTGTCACCTGTAAGTAATAGAACAGCAGGGTTAAAAACTTATACCTTTAATATGATTTTCTAGCTATGAGGAGAAATATTGAACTTGCAGTAGTTTACTTTGTCCACTGATTCCAATTAAATAGTTACATGAAAGGACTGCGATCGCCACTAATATTCAGAATAAATCCCAACTGGGGCGAAAAACGCGCTTAAGACCGGATTTTTTGTCTTGGCAATGATCAAGCCCTAACGACCTTAAGGAATTAATCACCCGAATCTGTGGGTAGATATATGACAATCAACCTGAAAGCACGTTTAAGATTTAAGTAAAGAAATATTTCGTAGCTTACAGGCATGAAACGCATCGTCTTAGTTGCTGGGTTTGAATCATTCAATGCTGACTTGTACAGGAAAGCAGCTTTTTTGGCTAACTCTCGCTGTCCTGAGTTGGATATTCGGGTATTTAGCGATCGCAATATTACCAGTCAACGCGCCGAAGTAGAAGCAGCACTTGATGGCGCTGATGTATTTTTCGGAAGCCTGCTATTTGATTATGACCAAGTTGTGTGGCTGCGCGATCGCGTTTCCCAAATTCCGATTCGCCTAGTCTTTGAGTCAGCCTTGGAATTGATGAGTTTAACCAAATTGGGTGACTTTGCCATTGGCGACAAACCCAAAGGAATGCCCAAACCAGTTAAATTCATCCTCGACAAATTTAGCAACGGTCGAGAAGAAGACAAACTTGCTGGTTACATCAGCTTCTTAAAGATTGGCCCCAAACTACTGAAATATGTCCCAGTGCAAAAAGTCCAAGACTTACGCAACTGGTTAATTATCTATGGTTACTGGAATGCTGGCGGGCCAGAAAACGTAGCCTCATTATTCTGGACACTAGCAGAAAAATATTTAAATTTAAAAGTCGGCGACATTCCCCCGCTAATTGAAACCCCCAACATCGGATTACTCCACCCCGACTATCAAGGATTTTTTGAATCCCCCCGCGAGTATTTGGAATGGTATAAAACCCATTGTAGAGACGCGATTCATCGCGTCTATTGGGAAGACGCGATGAATCGCGTCTCTACAAAACCGATTATCGGTATTCTCCTCTACCGAAAACACGTCATCACCAAACTACCCTACATACCCCAACTAATTCGTAGTTTTGAAAAAGCTGGTTTAACTCCTTTACCCATCTTCATCAACGGCGTAGAAGGACACGTGGCGGTACGAGATTTAATGACAACCGACTATGAAATTCAGCAACGACAACTAGGTAATATTGAGACTCCCTCACTATCTAGTGAAGCAGTAAAAGTGGATGCGATCGTCTCTACAATTGGCTTTCCTTTAGTGGGTGGCCCCGCTGGTTCAATGGAAGCTGGCCGTCAAATAGAAGTAGCAAAGCGCATCCTCACTGCCAAGAATGTACCTTATATTGTTGCTGCACCACTATTAATTCAAGATATTCACTCGTGGACACGCCAAGGTGTGGGCGGATTGCAAAGTGTGGTGTTGTATGCGTTACCAGAATTGGATGGCGCTATTGATACTATTCCTCTCGGTGGGTTAGTGGGCGAAAATATTTATCTGGTTCCTGAACGGGTGCAGCGATTAATTGATAGGGTGAAACGCTGGGTGTCTTTGCGGCAAAAACCTGCTTCAGAACGCAAAATTGCCATTATTTTATATGGGTTCCCGCCAGGTTATGGTGCTGTGGGGACTGCTGCATTATTAAATGTACCGCGTAGTTTGCTGAAGTTTCTCCACGCACTCAAAGAACAAGGTTATACCGTTGGGGATTTACCGGAAGATGGCGAAGAATTGATTCGCTGGGTGAAAGAGGCTGATGAAGCTAATCCTCTTGTGGGGCAGTCGTCTCGCCTGCCCCTAGATAATAGCTCTCATGTTGCCCACCCCACAAGTACTGTAAATTTCCGTACTCTAGAAAAATGGTTGGGATATCTGCAAACTTCCCGCATCGAAAAACAATGGAAATCTCTCACGGGAACTGGAATTAAAACATCCGGCGAGGAATTTCAAATTGGTGGTGTGCAATTAGGTAATGTGTGGATAGGTGTACAACCACCTTTGGGGATACAAGGCGACCCGATGCGCTTAATGTTTGAACGGGATTTAACGCCCCATCCACAATATGCTGCTTATTATAAATGGCTGCAAAATGAGTTTGAAGCTGATGCTTTAGTTCATTTTGGAATGCATGGGACGGTGGAATGGTTGCCTGGTTCTCCGTTGGGGAATACGGGTTATTCTTGGTCGGATATTTTGTTAGGAAATTTGCCTAATCTATATATATATGCGGCGAATAATCCGTCTGAATCGATGTTGGCGAAACGTCGCGGTTATGGTGTATTAATTTCCCATAATGTACCGCCTTATGGTCGCGCAGGTTTATATAAGGAATTGGTGGCGTTGCGTGATTTGATTGCGGAGTATCGTGAAGATCCGCAAAAGAATTATGTTTTGAAGGAAGGTATTTGCAAAAAAATTGTGGATTCTGGGTTGGATGCAGATTGTCCGTTTGAGGATGCTAAACGGTTGGGTATTGCGTTTACTCCCGAAAATGTGCGGATGTTTAGCGGTCATGCTTTTGATGATTATTTGGTGGAGTTGTATGGATATTTGCAGGTTTTAGAAAATCGGTTGTTTTCTTCGGGGTTGCATACTTTGGGGGAAAAGCCGAGTGAGGAGGAGTTGGGGTCTTATTTGGAGGCTTATTTTGGGGAAGAGGAAGAAAACGAACCGCAAAGGCGCGAAGGACGCGAAGAAAGAGAGGAGGAGGAAAGGTTAATAAGGGATTTGTTGATGCAATCTACGGATGAGTTAACGAATTTGTTAAGGGGATTGAATGGGGAGTATATTCCGCCTGCGCCTGGTGGAGATTTGTTGCGGGATGGGGCTGGTGTGTTACCGACTGGGAGGAATATTCATGCTTTAGATCCTTATCGGATGCCTTCGCCTGCTGCTTATGAACGGGGACGAGAAATTGCTCAAAAAATTATTGTTCAGCATTTGGATGAATATGGAAAATATCCTGAAACGGTGGCGGTGATGCTTTGGGGATTGGATGCGATTAAAACTAAGGGTGAATCTTTGGGGATTCTGTTGGAATTGGTGGGGGCTGAACCTGTTAAGGAAGGAACTGGTAGAGTTGTTCGTTATGAGTTGAAGCCGTTGGCTGAGGTTGGACATCCCCGCATTGATGTGTTGGGTAATTTGTCTGGGATTTTCCGGGATAGTTTTGTAAATATTATCGAATTGTTGGATGATTTATTTCAACGGGCAGCTGATGCTGATGAACCGGATGATCAGAATTTTGTTAGAAGACATGCTTTAGCTTTAAAAGCCCAAGGTGTGGAAAATTCCTCGGCGAGATTGTTTTCTAATCCGGCGGGTGATTTTGGTTCTTTGGTGAACGATCGCGTTGTGGATGGTAACTGGGAATCTGGTGAGGAGTTAGGCAATACTTGGCAAAGTCGCAATGTATTCAGCTATGGGAGAGAGGATAAAGGTCAAGCTAGACCGGAAGTGTTGAATACTTTGTTAAAAACTAGCGATCGCATTGTTCAAGAAATCGATTCGGTAGAATATGGTTTAACTGATATTCAAGAATATTACGCCAATACTGGCGGTTTAAAAAAGGCAGCAGAAAAACAAGGCGGTAAGAAGGTGACAACCAGCTTTGTGGAAAGTTTCTCGAAGGATACTACACCCCGCAATTTAGATGATTTGCTGCGAATGGAGTATCGCACCAAGTTGGTAAATCCTAAATGGGCGCAAGCGATGGCAAATCAAGGTTCTGGTGGTGCTTTTGAAATTTCCCAACGAATGACGGCGTTGATTGGTTGGGGTGGTACTGCCGATTTTACCGATGATTGGGTATACGACCAAGCGGCTGATACTTATGCGTTAGATGCAGAGATGGCGGATAAGCTACGGAAGGCAAATCCTGAAGCTTTTCGCAATATTTTAGGGAGAATGTTGGAGGCGCATGGGCGGGGTTTCTGGGAAGCTGATGGTGAGAAGTTAGATAAGTTGCGTCAGTTGTATGAGTTGACGGATGAGCAGTTGGAGGGTGTGACGATGCGTTAAAACTTCAAGTAAAGACACTAACCACTGATAAAAATTATTGTAGAGACGGCGATTTATCGCGTCTTTGCTTAACTTACGCTTGAGGTTGTAAAAATTTAAACCTTTGCAGCTAATGTTACTTCATTTATAAGAAAGGCTTAAGTTTTTCTTGCAAATGTATAAGCCGTTGCAGCAATTGCTTAATACTTTGCAACAAATGCTATTCCATATATAATAAACGCTTAAATCATTGCAGCAATTGTTGTAATGAACTTATGAATTTATCTTTTCTTGTAGGGTGCAGCCGCATAACGCCGTTCAAATTCAGGGCGAGTTAGGCGATGTCTACGACGGGCTACGCCTACGCCACTTTCAAGCGGAGGCAGATGTTTCTGGGCTGAGTACTCTCTAACCATTTGCCAATCCTTGGAGTTGCCGGATATTTCTGACTTTAGCAAACCTCAGTTATCACTTAGGATTTCTTGATTTGCTGCTTGCCTCAAATTCCAAAAATCAAAAAACGTGATGTTAATTGCCATCGTATGTTCTACTGTGCGATCGCTTACTCGCCCAAGTTAGACATTGCCGACAATTGATGCTGCATAATATAGGCGCAACTAGCTATCATTAGCTAAGTGATATGCCAGATAAATCGACGGCAATACCATTTAGTTAGCAGTCTTTATCAACTGCTTACACTCGCACCCATAAAAATTAGTTTGATCCACCTTTTATTCCCTGCTTTTTATTGTGATACGCATTGGCTCAAAGTACTCTAAATAAGTACGGGGTGCAAAAAATACAAAAATTTCTTCAAGGATTAAGATTAAGGATACGGCTATGGCAACCGAACAGTTAACTAGAGATAGCGATAATCTAGATTTAAATCAGCTACTAAGAACGCTGAATGCTGTTAAACAAGGTGACTTCTCGGCTCGGATGCCCATAGACCATACTGGTGTGGCGGGGAAAATAGCTGACACGCTCAATGATATTATTGACCAGAATGAGCGGATGGCGGCAGAACTACAAAGGATTGGTAATGTTGTCGGCAAAGAAGGCAAAATTGCTGAACGTGCCTCTCTCGGAGATGTTCGTGGTTCTTGGTCAAACTGTGTTACTTCTGTCAATACTCTAATTACAGATTTAGTTCAACCAACAGCTGAAACTACGCGGGTAATTCGGTCAGTCGCTAATGGTGACTTATCGCAAACGATCGCCACAGAAATTGATGGCAGACCTCTTCAAGGTGAGTTTCTCCAAACTGCTAATATCGTCAACACGATGGTAGATCGGCTTGGTTCCTTTGCATCGGAAGTAACGCGGGTAGCGCGGGAAGTGGGAACTGAAGGTAAATTGGGCGTTCAAGCCGAAGTGCAAGGTGTGGCTGGCACTTGGAAAGATTTGACTGATAACGTTAACTTGATGGCGGGAAATCTCACTGGACAAGTTCGCAACATTGCCGAAGTTGCCACTGCGATCGCAAATGGTGACTTATCGAAAAAAATCACTGTCAATGTCAAAGGCGAAATTCTGGAGTTGAAAAACACCGTCAACACGATGGTGGATCAACTTAATTCCTTTGCATCGGAAGTGACGCGAGTTGCGCGTGAGGTGGGAACTGAAGGGAAGTTGGGCGTACAAGCAGAAGTTAAAGGAGTTGCAGGAACTTGGAAGGATTTGACTGACAACGTTAACTTGATGGCAGGGAATTTAACAGCCCAAGTACGTAACATTGCGGAAGTAACAACGGCGGTAGCAAACGGCGACCTTTCCAAGAAAATTACTGTTGATGTCAAAGGCGAAATTTTAGAGTTGAAAAACACCGTTAACATCATGGTGGATCAACTGAATTCCTTTGCATCGGAAGTAACAAGAGTTGCGCGTGAGGTGGGTGCAGAAGGAAAATTAGGCGGTCAAGCAGAAGTTCGGGGGGTAGCGGGTACGTGGAAAGACCTTACCGATAGTGTGAATTTCATGGCGGGAAGCTTGACGGCACAGGTGCGGAATATTGCCGAAGTGACCACGGCGGTGGCAAATGGCGACTTATCTAAGAAAATCACTGTGGATGTGAAAGGTGAAATTCTGGAGTTGAAAAACACCATCAACACAATGGTGGATCAACTTAATTCTTTTGCATCAGAAGTAACAAGAGTTGCCCGTGAGGTGGGAACTGAAGGGAAGTTGGGCGTACAAGCAGAAGTCCGGGGAGTAGCGGGGACTTGGAAAGATTTAACTGACAACGTGAACTTAATGGCGGGAAATCTCACCGGACAGGTGCGAAATATTGCCGAAGTTGCAACTGCGATCGCAAATGGCGATCTATCTAAAAAAATCACCGTCGATGTTAGAGGTGAAATTTTTGAACTGAAAAATACCATCAATATAATGGTGGATCAACTCAGTTCCTTTGCATCAGAAGTAACAAGGGTTGCGCGTGAAGTTGGTAGTGAAGGTAAACTGGGTGTGCAAGCTGATGTGCGCGGCGTGGCTGGCACTTGGAAAGATTTAACCGACAGCGTGAACTTCATGGCGGGAAGTTTAACGGCACAGGTACGGAATATTGCCGAAGTTACAACGGCGGTTGCAACAGGCGACTTATCCAAGAAAATCACCGTGGATGTCAAAGGTGAAATTCTGGAGTTGAAAAATACCATTAACACAATGGTGGATCAACTCAATTCCTTTGCATCAGAAGTAACAAGGGTTGCCCGTGAGGTGGGAAGCGAGGGTAAACTTGGCGTGCAAGCAGAAGTGCGCGGCGTGGCTGGCACTTGGAAAGATTTAACCGACAGCGTGAACTTCATGGCGGGAAGCTTGACGGCGCAGGTGCGGAACATCGCCGAAGTGACTACGGCGGTTGCAACTGGCGATTTATCGAAGAAAATCACCGTCGATGTGAAAGGCGAAATTCTGGAGTTGAAAAATACCATTAATACAATGGTGGATCAACTCAGTTCCTTTGCGTCGGAAGTGACGCGAGTCGCCCGTGAAGTGGGAACTGAAGGTAAATTGGGTGTACAAGCAGAAGTAAAAGACGTTGCTGGTACTTGGAAAGATTTAACCGACAGTGTGAACTTCATGGCGGGAAGCTTGACGGCGCAGGTGCGGAACATTGCCGAAGTGACAACTGCGATCGCAAATGGTGATTTATCTAAGAAAATTACTGTTGCCGTCAAAGGTGAAATTCTGGAACTCAAAAATACCATCAATATAATGGTGGATCAACTCAACTCCTTTGCAAGTGAAGTGACGCGGGTTGCTCGTGAGGTGGGAAGCGAGGGTAAACTGGGCGTACAAGCAGATGTGCGCGGCGTGGCTGGCACTTGGAAAGATTTAACTGACAGCGTGAACTTCATGGCGGGAAGTTTAACAGCACAGGTGCGAAACATTGCCGCCGTCACCACCGCCGTAGCTAATGGCGACTTATCTAAGAAAATCTCCGTTGATGTCAAAGGTGAAATTTTAGAGTTGAAAAACACCGTCAACACAATGGTGGATCAACTCAATTCCTTTGCAAGTGAAGTGACGCGGGTGGCGCGGGAGGTGGGAACAGAAGGGAAGCTGGGTGTACAAGCAGAAGTTAAAGGTGTAGCCGGGACTTGGAAGGATTTAACCGACAGCGTAAACTTCATGGCGGGAAGTTTAACAGCACAGGTACGAAACATTGCCGAAGTTACCACGGCGGTAGCAAACGGTGACCTTTCCAAGAAAATCACCGTTGATGTGAAAGGGGAAATTCAAGAACTCAAAAACACCATCAACACAATGGTGGATCAGCTAAATTCCTTTGCATCAGAAGTTACCAGGGTTGCCCGTGAGGTGGGAACGGAAGGTAAATTAGGCGTGCAAGCTTATGTCAGAGGAGTTGCAGGAACTTGGAAAGATTTAACAGACAACGTGAACTCGATGGCGGGGAACCTCACTGGACAAGTTCGCAACATCGCGGAAGTTACCAAGGCGGTAGCGAATGGCGACTTATCTAAGAAAATTACCGTCGATGCCAGAGGCGAAATTTTAGACTTGAAAAACACCACCAATACGATGGTGGATCAACTCAGTTCCTTTGCAAGTGAAGTGACGCGAGTAGCGCGGGAAGTGGGAACTGAAGGGAAGTTAGGCGGACAAGCGCAAGTCCAAGGTGTTGCGGGTACTTGGAAAGATTTAACAGATAACGTTAACTCAATGGCGGGGAACTTGACGGCGCAAGTGCGCGGTATTGCCAGAGTTGTAACGGCGGTTGCTAACGGTGACTTGAAACGAAAACTGATGCTAGATGCTAAGGGAGAAATTGAAACCTTGGCAGAGACAATCAACGAGATGATTGATACTCTAGCGACATTTGCCAATCAGGTAACTACAGTAGCGCGGGAAGTGGGAATTGAAGGTAAGTTAGGCGGACAAGCGAGAGTCCCTGGCGCGGCTGGGACTTGGAAAGATTTGACAGATAACGTGAACGAACTTGCTGCTACACTGACAACTCAGTTGCGAGCGATCGCAGAAGTTGCTACAGCTGTAACTAAAGGTGATTTAACTCGTTCAATTGCCGTCGAAGCATTAGGGGAAGTTGCGATACTCAAAGACAACATCAACCAGATGATTGCCAATCTGCGGGAGACAACGCAGAAAAATACTGAGCAAGATTGGTTGAAAACTAACCTAGCCAAGTTTACCCGAATGCTCCAAGGGCAGAGAGACTTGGAAACCGTATCTAAATTAATTCTCTCAGAACTAGCACCCTTGGTAGGAGCGCAACACGGCGTATTCTTCCTGATGGAGTCTGGGGAAAATACACCGTTTTTAAAACTAATTAGTAGCTACGCTTACCGCGAACGCAGACATCTAGCTAACCGCTTCCACTTGGGTGAAGGTTTAGTGGGACAATGCGCTTTAGAAAAAGAGCGAATTCTGCTGACGGATGTACCAAGTGATTATGTCAGAATTGCCTCTGGTTTAGGAGAAGCAACCCCACTTAATGCCGTGGTGTTACCTGTACTCTTTGAAGGACAGGTGACAGCAGTCATAGAATTAGCATCCTTCCGCCGCTTTAGCGAAATTCATTTGACATTCTTCGACCAGCTTACCGAAAGTATAGCGATCGTCCTCAACACGATCGCAGCTTCGATGCGAACTGAAGAATTACTCAAGCAATCGCAATCTTTGGCTGAAGAACTCCAAACCCAGCAAAATGAACTCCGAGAAACCAACAAGCGCTTAGAACAACAAGCTCAATCACTCAAAACCTCAGAAGATTTACTCAAAGGACAGCAAGAGGAACTGCAACAAACCAACGCGGAGTTGGAAGAAAAGGCAGAGTTGTTAGCTATGCAAAAGAAAGAAGTCGAGCGCAAAAATCGAGAAATCGAACAAGCCAGAATGTCTTTGGAAGACAAAGCTGAACAACTCGCCCTTTCTTCAAAATACAAATCAGAGTTTCTCGCCAATATGTCCCACGAACTGCGGACACCGCTAAATAGCTTGTTAATTTTGGCGAAGTTGTTAGCAGATAATATAGATAACAACCTTACTACCAAGCAAGTTGAATACAGCCAGACAATTTACTCAGCCGGTACTGACTTGTTGGCATTAATCAATGACATTCTGGATCTCGCTAAAATTGAATCTGGAACTATGTCAATTGACATAACCCAAATGCCCTTGGTAGAGTTGGGCGAACAAATTGAGCGCACCTTCCGGCAAATTGCTCAGAGCAAAGGACTTGCATTCACAATTGAATTTACTCCCGACTTACCCACAACCATCTATACAGATGTCAAACGCTTACAACAAGTGTTAAAAAATCTCCTCTCCAACGCTTTTAAATTTACGGAGCAAGGGGAAGTCCGCTTGCAGATTGCGGTGGCGAAACAGGGATGGAGTAACGATCAAGTAACTTTAAATCGCGCTCAAAATGTCATTGCCTTCTCAGTTAGCGATACAGGGATTGGCATCGCTCCCGACAAGCAAAAAGTTATTTTCGAGGCATTTCAGCAAGCCGATGGCTCTACCAGTCGGAGATACGGCGGTACTGGATTAGGCTTATCAATTAGCCGCGAAATCGCCCGTCTCTTTGGTGGCGAA
Source organism: Nostoc sp. LEGE 12450 (assembly GCF_015206895.1). Classification (GTDB taxonomy): domain Bacteria; phylum Cyanobacteriota; class Cyanobacteriia; order Cyanobacteriales; family Nostocaceae; genus Nostoc. The sequence goes on from NZ_JADEXU010000056.1 coordinate 17,288, forward strand.
ATTAAACTAACAAGTCAACCCGGTCAAGGTAGCACCTTTACATTCTTTTTCCCACAATTGAATCCTGAGTCTACATCAATACAACTCAGCACTCCTTACTCCCTACTCCCCGCTCCCCACTCCCCACTCCCCACTCACAACTCAGCACTCCTCAGCGACGATCGCGCTACTATTGGCATGGGCGATCGCGTTTTGTTAATCGTCGAGGACGACGTGAATTTTGCCCGTATCCTCATAGATATGGCGCAACAGCATGGATTTAAAGTGATAACAGCCCAAAATGGCAGTACAGGTTTAGCATTAGCGCAGCAATTCTATCCTTCAGCCGTTTTACTAGATATCCGAATGCCAGAAATGGATGGTTGGACGGTATTGGATCGCCTCAAACATGACCCAAATACCCGCCACATTCCCGTACACATTATGACCGTTGAAGAAGGGCAACAGCGCAGTTTGCAACTAGGTGCGATCGCATATCTGCAAAAGCCCTTAAGCAGCGAGATAATATCCGAGGCATTGGTCAAAATTAAGGGTTTTGTTGAACGCCAGGTGAAAAATTTATTGGTAGTCGAAGACGATGACACTCAACGGCATAGTATTGTCGAGTTAATTGGCAACAACGATGTTTATACTACTGCTGTTGCCACAGGTGCAGAAGCCCTAGAAGCCATCCGCAGCCAGCATTTTGATTGCCTCGTCCTCGATTTAGGGCTACCCGATATGACCGGGTTTGAATTGATCGAGCAGATTAAGCTTCTACCTCACGGCAAAACATTGCCCATCATTGTCTACACCGGTAGAGACATTAGCAAAGCTCAAGAAACTGAACTGAGACGGATTGCCGAAACAATTATCATTAAAGATGTGCGATCGCCCGAACGTCTCCTCGACGAAACGGCATTATTTTTACACCGAGTCCAAGCAAATTTACCAGCACCCAAACGACAAATACTTGAACAATTGCATTCTATAGATTACTTACTCGCTGGCAAAAAAGCGCTAATTGTAGACGACGATGTGCGTAATATTTTTGCGCTGACAAGTATGCTGGAGCGTTATCAAATACAAGTGTTATACGCTGAAAACGGCAGAGAGGGGATTAACGTGTTAGAAAATACACCAGATATTGATGTCGTTTTGATGGATGTAATGATGCCAGAAATGGACGGTTATGAAACAACAAGCTTAATCCGCCAAAACGAGCAATTTAAATCTTTGCCGATTATTGCACTGACAGCTAAAGCCATGCAAGGCGATCGCGAGAAGTGTATTGAAGCGGGTGCATCAGACTACATCACCAAACCCGTAGATACTGAACAACTGCTTTCACTCTTACGTGTTTGGCTATACCGTTAAGCTAAATTAAAGGAAGCAGGGAGCCGTTGCAACTGTTTCAATCCTTAATAGGGGGAATACTTCTCGCTTAAAGGGGAAAGAAAAAACCTTTACCCTTTACCTTTTCCCCAAACCCAATTCCGAGTTAAAAATGCACAAAGCGAGAAGTATTGCTGTTGACGAAGACAGCAGCCTTTGGATGTTGCAGCAAATTAATTTGGTAACTCTGAGGTGTGAATTCTGACGAATATATTCTTATTCAACCGTTGAGGTTTTTAAGTTAGCCCGAATCTTTCTTGCAGAACGCAAGCACTCAGTATTCTTAACAAATTAAAGTCTACGGCAGCGCGATCGCTCTCACTCATTGTAGGTAATTGGTCAAGCAAATTAATGACGGCTGCTTGATTATAAAAGGGTACACGAGACATTACTGAACTCCGTAGTGTATCTTGAATCAGTTGTTGTAATGCTTCATTCGGATTAAAACTTGAAGGCGGAGCAAGAAATGGATGCTTTTGGCGCTTATATACTGTATCTGTGATGAATGGCTTTGCTGCTTCTCGTAAAACATATTTTTCGGTGAGACCACTAATTTTGAGTGAAATAGGAAGGTTACAAACTAATTCCACAACTTTGTGATCTAAGAAAGGTAATCGTCCTTCTATGGAATGTGCCATTTCAACACCATCACCCAACATTCGTAATAGGTAATTGGCTAAGTTAGTTTTTGACCACAAATAGAGAGATTGATTGACAGGTTCTCTTCCTTTGAGCTGCCTTTCAACATCTATTTGATTAAAAAATATACGATAAATATCACGCTCTTGAAACTGGGAAATCAGTTCTGGCGAATAAAAAGGAATAGACTTGAGATGTCTTTGAGCAGCAGCTTGCATCCAAGCTGGAGCAAAATTTAATAGGTGTTGAATAGTAGTTAAGGCTGGAATTGTTTGCTGTTCAGCAAACAAAAGACCTAATGAAGCTTGATTTTTTTGTTTGAGGTCTTTTAATAGTAGATTGATAGTTTCTTCATTTTCTCCTTCTTGATTAGAAAGTATTTTATCTTGGCGAAAATGGACATAACCACCAAATATTTCGTCTGAACCTTCTCCTGTAAGTACAACTTTATAGCCCGCATCTCTAGCGGCACGACTTAACAGATATTTCGCAGTAGTGTTAGCATTTATACTGAGCATTTCACAATGCCAAATCGCGTCAGCAAAATTTTCAGCTATGTCTTGTTGACGAATTGGGATAACTTGAATATTGGCTCCACAATATGTTGCTGTTTCACGCGCGATCGCTTCTTCGTTATATATTCCTTCTTCAAAAGCAATGGTAAACGCCTGCATAGGTTCAGAGCTATGAGCCGCCGCCATTCCTAGTACCGCAGATGAATCAAGACCACCGCTCAAATAACAGCCAACTGGCACATCAGCTCTCAAACGTAGTTGAATAGCTTCATCTAATGTATACCTAAGCTGTTCAATATAATCCTCTGAAGTATGTATAGTTAAAGAATTATTCATTTGAGGGTAATCAAAATCCCAGTAGGAATGTAGTCGAATACCAGAGCGGGATGCTAGTAGAAAATAACCAGGTGGCACTTGATGCACATTTTCGTACAGAGTGCGGTCTGAAGATAAAACTCCCCAGGTATCTTGCCAAAAAGATTCATGATCCCAATGGGCTGGTACACCTGCGGCAAACAAAGCTTTAACTTCGGAAGCTATGTATAAAGTACTGTTATAAATAGTGTAATAAAGTGGTTTAATACCAAAACGATCGCGTGCTGCAAATACTACTTCATTGCGTTTATCCCAAATCACAAAAGCAAATTCACCTCGTAAATGATGTAAACATTGTGTACCAAACTCATCATATAAATGCAGGGCAATTTCACTGTCACAATTAGTTTTTAGCTGATATCCTCTTTTTTTTAAATCACTCTGTATCCGCTCAAAGTCATAAAACTCATTATTGGCAATTAAATATAGACTTTCATCTTGATTTGTAATTGGCTGTTCGCCCTTTTCGAGGTCAATAATACTGAGCCTCCTATGTCCTAAAGCAACTCGGTTATCTGGAGAAATCCAGAATTTTTGTCCATCTGGGCCTCGGTGCTTTAAGCAATCCATACCTAATTTCAAAGACGACTCAGATATTGGTACTTCTGCTGAAAATAATGCTACTATGCCACACATAAATTAACCGTATTAGTATTCTTAACAATAGCCGCAAGTAAAGGAATAAGATCATCCTCCTTAAGAGGGGTGTGAAATAAGTTTTCTGTTTACTAAATCAGCTATGTCAGATACAAATAATTTTTTCTATTTTGAGAAAAGTTAGGGGAGTAATTCTAATTCTCGTGTATATCTGGACTCAGGGTTAGCGCGTGACATCCTAGAAATAAAGTTTCAATACCTAATAGGGATTTTGATGAATTGCAATATTGGGTAATGCTTTCATATAGAATCCGTACAAGGTTTCAATCCCTAATAGGGATTTTGATGAATTGCAATCTCACAACTTTTATCCCACAACCCCCCTTGAGCGGCGTTTCAATCCCTAATAGGGATTTTGATGAATTGCAATATCAAAACAATTTGCAAGGAAGCTTGTAAGTTTTGTTTCAATCCCTAATAGGGATTTTGATGAATTGCAATACCACAGAATCTTCTATAGAAAGAATGTAATCCAGTTTCAATCCCTAATAGGGATTTTGATGAATTGCAATACAAAAAAGATGGTTGAGCATCCGATGCCACCTATGAGTTTCAATCCCTAATAGGGATTTTGATGAATTGCAATCTGATTTACCAAAGAAAGCTGATTGTCTTTTAATAATGGGTTTCAATCCCTAATAGGGATTTTGATGAATTGCAATAATTCCCTACACTGATGAGTATTGATGAAACACTGTTTCAATCCCTAATAGGGATTTTGATGAATTGCAATCAATTAAAGCAGCAGTCTCTAATGGAATAAAAGTAGTTTCAATCCCTAATAGGGATTTTGATGAATTGCAATGCAGTTTGGGAGAGATGCCAAGCCCCCGGCTCGTTTCAATCCCTAATAGGGATTTTGATGAATTGCAATCTAACTTCTTGGAAATTTCACACAAAGTTTCAACTGTTTCAATCCCTAATAGGGATTTTGATGAATTGCAATAATTTACAGATGAGTTTATAGATGAATTAGATAAGTTTCAATCCCTAATAGGGATTTTGATGAATTGCAATGTTAAACAACTGTTTTCGATCGCTAGATGAAAAGGTTTCAATCCCTAATAGGGATTTTGATGAATTGCAATTTTAAAAAGTCTGGATTCTCGAAAGTCATTGTTTTGTTTCAATCCCTAATAGGGATTTTGATGAATTGCAATGGCAGGAGTGTGAAACCCAAGCTGTATTTAGTTTTCAAGGTACAGTTGCGCGATTTAAAAGCGATCATAGCATTAGAGAATTCGTTTGGAAAGAACGCCAGGAAACTTTTAAAGCTAAAACCCTATTTTGAAAAGCATTTCAGAGATTGCGCGGATGAGGATTAGGCGATTAATGGGTTGAAAGCCTTACTGGAGTTCGAATAGAAGCACTTTTTTAGACCTGTGGAATTTGTACACCTACCCTTCCGCGCATTTTACATACAGAAACCTACCCAGAAGGGGACTCAGCAAAGAAAATTGTTTCATCTCGTGGCTGTTCTCCGCCAATACGTTCGACTTTTCGCTGACAACAGCCACAGAGAAAATAAAAGCGAACGCTGTCTGTGTCGGGTTTAATCAATTTAGCTAAACGCGATCGCAGTTTAGCATACTGAGTGGGAGTGACATCGCACTCAAACACACTCAGTTGCATCCATTGTCCATAAGACTTAAGAATCGAATGGATTTTAGTCCGACGCTTATCTTCTGGAATGTCGTAGCTGACAACAATATACATGTTAGTGCGGAAGTTACTTAAGAATTAAAGGGGGATATTTATCGATTTCGTTCATGAGGTATTTAGCCAGTAACCTCGCTTGAATTTCAAAGGATTCTTGGTAGGTACATTTGTTTCCCAAAACTGGATGTTTGAAACTCGATAGTTTCTTTTGTTGATAGGTGCGAAGAAATGTATGCAATCCTTCTTTGGTTAAAGACACAGCACCACTGAGCGGTTCGGTGGTAAAGTCAGTTAGGGTTAGCGATCGCTTGTTAATCAGCGATAACACTACAGCATCCACTATTAAAGGACGAAATTCTTCCATCAAGTCTAAGGCTAGGGAAGGTCTACCATAACGTTCAACGTGTAAGTATCCTAGATAAGGATCGAAGCCAACAATATTTAAAGCACTTTGCACATCATGTCGTAGCAATGAATACCCAAAACTCAGTAACGCATTAACTGGATCGGTTGGTGGACGGCGTTTTCTGGCTTCAAATCGGAATTCTGGGGCTTTGATTAGCTGTTGAAAACAACCAAAATAGGCTGCACTACCAGCACCTTCTAAACCTCTGAGGGAATCAATGCTGCTAGTTTTTTCGATTGGTGCGATCGCGTTTTCCAATCGAGTGATGTTATTATTCAGGTCAGTATCAGGATGTTCTCGCTGAGTGCGAAGTAAGCTATGACGGTAATTTTTTAATTTACCTCGCACAAATCCTCTAACTAAATGTATTGCTGGTTGTGATTCTCCCACAGCTTGCCATTGGGCTTTCCGAACAAAGATATTTTTGGTAACTTCTGGTTCTAAACGCCCTAAATATCGTCCGTTTTGTGTGAGAAATGTTAAACAAATGTGACGTTCTAAAAGTTCATTAACGACGGCGGGAGAAATAGTAGCCCGTCCTAGTACTACAATTCCCTCTATTTTAATTAAAGGGATATCCAAGATTGTTTTTTGTTCAGCTTTGACGGTGAGACGTTCGTCAACTTTGCCGATAAAAGCATCGGCTTGTGTTACGTAAAGTGTTCCCATTTTTGATTCTTCCTAGTAATAATTGGAGATTGGGCAAATAAACTTATTTAGGTATAATTCAATACGGCTCAGGAAAGGGTTGTTGGTGTAGATAATTGGTTTTTCAAGACGCGATTTATCGCGTCTCTACATGATGGTTTTGTTGCTCATCCTGAACTGTATTGGGGTATGATTTAATTTACTTCTTGATAACTTTTGACTTTATCGGTTGCTTTGGGCAAACATTGCGAATAAAGACTGCATCCTTGGCAGCGTTTGCTGTAAACTGGTTTTGGCATTGCTCCTGTTTTTAGGAGATTTGTGACAGATTGAATAGTAGCGATCGCACTTTGCCGTAACTCTTGATTAATCTCTACTAATTGCCGTTGATGCGAGTGGGCATAATAGATATATCCAGTAGTAATAGGTTGTCCTGTCATTTCTTCTAAACATAAGGCTTGGGCACAAACTTGCAACTCATCATTATCCCATTCGCCTTTGCGTCCTCGTTTGTATTCCACTGGATAAACTTGACCAGATTCAGCTTCAATTAAGTCAGATTTGCCGATGAGTTTGTATTGCTCAGACTTCAACCAAATTGCTCGAACCTGCCAAGTTTCTCCTCGCTGTATATCGCTTGTGGTATGGACGCGATCGTGTAAAGTTGTGCCTTCAATTGTGTATTGATTATCAGTAAATTCGCCTGCACAAAACATTCGCCAACAGCGATGCGGACAATAAGCATATTGATTCAATGCCGCAATAGAAATATATTCAGTTTGGTTCATAACTTAGGTGGTTTTTAAATGATGATTGAAATTATGGAGAATACAGCCGCCGCGTCATTCCCATGCCCATTGTTGTTTTGCGACCAATTCCTGCATACAAAGCAAAGTCAGCCAAAGCATTAATTTGCTTAATTTGTATGGGTTCAATTTGTCCCAAAATTTTGTAATTAACTTCGCCAATAATGCCAATAAATTTGCTGCGAGAATCAGCTAATATTTCTGTGTGAATATTGACAAATGAGGGAAATATTGACTCAATTGCAATCTGACAAAATTCTATGCCACTGTATTTATTCCACCGCGAAAGTAGGGAATTAAAGACAGATTCTCTGGTAGGAAGGGTACTATCATACTGTCCTTGACGGAAGGCGGTAGGTGTGGAAAAGCTAAGGTTAATGGAAGAATTGCGTAGGCGTAGCCCGTCGCAGACATCACTAGCTTCTTCGTATAATTGAGCGTAAGTACTGGCATTTGCCCAAGGTTGAATAGATTGGGGTGTGCCTTGAATGCTGGTAATATACAAGTCAGCCGGGCCAAGATGCCAAGGGCGATTGGGATTAAGATTTAGCCAGAGTTGGGTAAGTTTGCCAAATAGAGTGTCATCTAATAAAGAGATGCGCCACCAACAAGGAGTTCCGGCGGGAATGGGTTGTTGATGTGAGTATTGCAAACTACTGCTAGTAGAAATTTTAGATTTATATTTACCCCGATCCTGTTCCCTATCCCCTATCCCCTGTCCCCTTATTTGCAGGGGGGAAAGGGTGAAAGCTTTATCTGCGGTGGAATCGTGCAAGCGATCGCCTAATGTGCTATCTACAGAACTAACGAGGGTTAAAAATAAGGCGTGGAGATGTCTACCTGTGAGATATTGTGGTGGAATGGGCGATTGAGGTAGCAAATTCAACACTAAACTATGAGGCATACTTTCTCTTTTTGGTTGTAGACTGAGTGATTCTTGACTCTACAGTAAACTCAGGGATTTCCTGGAGTTCAGCATCACTCAAACTATACTGTTCACAAACGAGACTTAGCCGATTTCCTGGGGTTTTGACAGCGTTAACGGAATGGGTTAAATCACCTTGAAAATAAACTAAAGTATTGAATTGTGGCTTAATTTGCCCAAGTTGGCGTTTGTGCGATCGCAATACCAGTTCTCCCCCTTCCATATCCGCAGGTACGCGCACATAGAGGACACTGACAACCGCAGGCGGTTCAATGGTTTTGGAGTAGGAACGTAAAGAGCGATCGATATGTGGATCAACGCGGGAGCCTTCTTTTAGCTGTAAAGGATTGAGGTAAAAAGCATTACAATTCGGCTGGAGAGCTAAATCGAGGTAAGGTTTGAAGTAGGGAAACTGCTGTTCTACTTTTGCTAATCCAGAACGCTGAAATACTACAGAAAATCCTTTAGTAGCGACAAAATCGCGGTTAAGGTTGTTGATAGCAAAGTAAGGACAAGCTTGGATTTCTCCCCACAAGTTGTTTAGGTAATCGCTGGGGAAGGCGTTGGTTTGTTGTTGATAGTGTTTCACGATGAGTGTGAGGAGCGTACAGAACTAACAGGGGCTAAAGATTGTAACGTAATTTGTGACTGGACGCTAGAACCTGCGAAAAAGAAAAAGCGTGGTAAAGGTTTTGGGAAGTGATTAATTCCGAAAACGATATTCTATCCGAACTGGGATTTTTAAGTTTTGAATGCCATCAAATTGATAGTATTGACCTTGCATTTGGACATTCTGAATTAAGCTAACTGGAGGCATATTCACAACATCATAGCTAATCACTTGATTAGTGAACATGACATCTAAAGGATTTAATGGATGTGTACAAATGAATATACCTTCAGAAATTTTGTGTTTCGGTAGTTGTTCAACTGTAACTTCAGCCTTACTCATCCATTTACCCAAGCGAATCCACTTTGGTAATTTGAGTCCTTTTTGAGATATGACAAAAAACTCAAATAGACTTTCTGGTGCTATTTCTTTTGCTCTGCCAAAACTAGGGATATTTTTCTGTGTTTTCTCCATTTCAACGTGGTAGTTATTGTTAGCATACTTCCAGGTGTTGAGGACGGAAGAATGATTGAGCGATCGCGCCGGAGTTACATAAATTCCTTGTTGATTGAGTGGTGTTAAATGCTCCTCATATTTTGGCACTTGTTCGGGGCAAAAATAGCGATAGGAATGTTCTTCAGCAACGATAGTAGAGTAGATTTGGCTATCAACTAAACCCAGTGCATAACAGAGGGCATAATTGTGAATTATTGGCTCTGTTTCATACAATCGACCGATTTCACGACTTGCGTAATAAAGACTGTCATGAAGTTCTATTTGACATCGGTAAATAATTGCCATCTTGCTTACTCCGTGACAGCAGCAGCTTTTTTATTACCCTTGGTATCTTTCTTAGCGTCTTTCTTACCTGATTTAAGAACCCATGTTTGAGCATAAATAGATGATTCAGCATTTGCTTGGCTCAACATTTCTTGCAATCGAGTTTCATCACTGGTTATAGACTTAACTTCACTCAAAAGTTGTGTGAAGGATGCACCAAAAAAATCAGTATGAGAAATGCACTCTTGAGACATTAGAGCAGTAATTGCTTGTGTAGCCGCCTCTAAAACCTCGTCTTCATTAAGCGGATCGGGAGGATTAATTTGCTTTGGAGTTGCATTACTCATTACGTCATATATCTTTTGAGTCCAGAGAAGATTACTAACAATCTCACCATCAGCGAAAATGACTCCAACTAACTCATTACGCACTCTACCAGTGCGAGTAGTCTGCGCTCCATAATGGCGTGTCCTGAGAATATTATTGAAAACGTAGATAAATCCAGCTTCAGTGGGATCTTTCAACGTGACAATACTGGGGAAAAAGACTTGAGGTAAGATATGATCTTGACTATTAATACGGCTGGTTACTTCCCCTTGACGGCTCATTGTCCCATTTTCAAAAGGTGCATTGAGGGTAAAGTTAAGGTGAGAATCATCAAAAGGTGTAATGGAATAGGCTGTGTCTACAACTACTTTCGACTTTTCAGAACCGGAATCGCCAATAGCAAAACCGTAGAGAATACAATCAGGAGTAGTTTTGCTGAAATCTACGTTGTAGTCGCATTTTTCAGCATCACCAATTTTGTAGTTACGTAATAATTCTCTACCTGTTAAACGTTCTGGTGTAGACTGCTTGCGCTTAAACATTGCCAAGCGACTAATAGGTTCTTTGTTTTCAATTCCAGCACGTACTCTTGCTTTATTGAGTTCACCATCTGTCTGGAATAAAGGATAAGATTCTGTAACCCGAATAGTAATGAAATGAACATATTTCCCCATTGGTTTAGCAGGAATTACATCATGGAAAAATTTAGAGTCGAGTGTTTTCAAGAATTTCATGATTTGATTGCTCCGATTTAGTTAGTTGTAAAACAAGAATAAATTAGACTGATGCTTCAAGTTCTAATTCAGGAATATCATCAAGTTCATCTTGTGGACGTGCTTTACGTTCTTCATCATCTGCTAGGCGATAAAGGTATTCACAAGTATCTCGAATTAAATTGAGTTGAGTACCTGCTAAACGTGCGCGATCGCTTTTAAAGCTTCCCTCAAATATTTCTTTTACAAAATACTTAGAAAACTCATAAACTGCTTGACGTTCTTCTTCTGAAGTTAAGGCAGGTTTCCACTTACCATCAATTAAAGTTAATGTTGGTTTTCCTTCAGCCGCTCTCCGTCGCACATTATTCATCAGCTTGGCTAGACGAGCCGCTACTACATCTATTAAAGAATCACTGTCACTAGCCATAGATTTATCAATTTTCAAAATTACATCGGCAGCCTCATCAATTGGTTTGAGAATTGCATTAGCTTTAGCATATTGACTTTTAGAACGATAAAAACGACGGTAGAGTTCTGTTAACTTACGCAGTTGATTCACAGCTTTTCCTTCCGGTTCAAAATAGTAATAAAAATCCAAGTATAGGCGAACTTTCGCCATAGATACAGAATCAATTTTGTCTTGCTTCCGCAACCATTTATTAAGGTAATGGAAGACATAGAGAGGACTGGTTTCTAAATCCCGTGCTAAATCTGCTAATTTTCCCCAATCTGGATCGCCATCCTTTTTACGGTTAACTTCCAAGTGAATAGAGTAAGCAGCAGTAAGAACATTGAGGGGAGAAAATTCACGCTTTTCTGAACTACGAGGTAGAATGCTATCTAAACGATAGTTATCTTTTTGAATCAAAGAACGAATCGCTTGATGTTCTCCATCAATTAAAACTGTTTCTTCAAAATCAGCACCACTAATAAAAGGTGGTACAGGTGACTCTGATGCAACGACTTTTACATCAAGAACAAGCGGTAAAGCAAATGCTAACCAAGTTGGCATTACCCACGATTCTGTATCTGTTGGTTCTCTTCCTGGCGGTAAACCAATGAAGAAGAAAGTTAATGTTTCATCATCGGGATAGCTAATTTTAAATGTCTTATCATCTTCTGGTGAAATATCCTGCTTAATCAACAAATCATCGAGTTTTTGATAGTTATCAGTTGTAAAATTGGCAACTTGTTCTTTAGAAACAAAATGTTTGCGAAGTTCAGCATCAAATCGAGTTTGGGATATGGCGTTATAAGCTTTTTGCAAAAACTTATTTGTTTCTGGAGTAAAGAAATAAGCAGGATAGAGATAGAGATAGCGATATTTACGACCTTCAAAGTCTGCACCAGTCGCGTTAGTCTTACTCATCATAATTTGCCTCAACATGATTTCAATTGACCAGATTGAGCAAATTTGCCGCTTTGCGGCTTGACCATTAAATAAAATTTGGCGATTGCTGTAAACTTGTGGTGCAAATAACGTTGCTGACTCCATTTGCTCCGTTACAGTGTAGGGAGAACTAGATATAGCACAAACATTTTCTCTACCTCTTCCTGTAACTTTTGCAGCGTTATACCTACTTATCTCTATTAAAAATTGGTCTGGCTTAGGTTCAACAACTGCACCTGTTGGTAAAGAAATAACTCGACTTACATAAGTGCGTAAATCACTCCAACCATCAGGAATTTCAAAATCTTCTAAAATAGGTTTAATGAGGTTGGAAGTATAGTTAACCATTCCTTCCATCAACTCAATATTTTGCGCTAAATTTTTACCTAGATTTTTCTGGTAATATTTAGCCGATAAATAATACCAATCTAAAGGAACACCTCCTGTTTTCTTGAGAGATTGAATTTGTCTTAAAGCTGGTATTTCCTCTAACAAACCCAAGTATTCAGCTAGTTTTTCAGTCAGATTTAAATCAGGAATATTTTTACGTTCAGCTTTAGGAAATTGTTTTTGGTATTCATTCGCGCGTTCTTGCCATTTACTCCAAATACCTCGACATATAATATCTCCAAATTCAGCTAATCTATCAATTTGAATTTCATTACCAAATACAACATCTATATTTTGTGGTAATTCTCCTTGTGTCTGAAAACTTTGTAAACTTTCACTCCGCTTACCAGATGAGGCTAATTTAGTATCAGGTAGTATACTGATAGCTGCATTAATGCTGACTTCCATTAACTCATTAGCACGGAAAAATAACCAGTAGTAATCAGCAAACTTGAAACCTTTACCATCTCGACTAAAACCTGTTTGTCGCTTTGTTAACTGCTTACTACATAATGTTTTAATTTTATCTACAACTTGATTGGGAATATCAGTAGTATGAATTGGGGGTGCATCCTTACTGGCAAGGTATACTACACCATCTGGCAAATACAATAACTGTGTGTAGTATGGCTGAGGATGTGCATCCATCAAAGCATTATTAATAATATTCGTCAGTACACCACGATTATCTGATAATGCATGATAGCTAAATGTTAACTGACCATTACTTAAGTCGTTTAATAACTCAGGTAATTTTTCATTTCTGCCATCACTTTCTACATCACGAGGATGCTTTAATAATGAAGCAAATAAATCAGACATTTTTAATAATCTGTGCAGAATATTCCGCACTCGACCATCTAAATTAGGACGCAAACCACGAATTTCTAAACCTCGATCAGCATCACTGCCATCACCAGCATTACTACTCAGCCACACAATATCATCGATACAATTTTCCCAATCTTCACCCAAAAAACTATCTAAACTAAAATCCTGAATTTTTTGTTTTACATACCCGCGTCTTAAATTTGGTGCATCTGATTTTTTTGCAGGGTCTTTACGCCAATCACGGTTTTTAAATACATCATCCGTGTCATTTTCTTTCAACCAAATTGGATAGTCGGGGAATTTTTCAAAGTCATGTAGAATATACGCAGCTACAAATAAACGAGTTTCCTTTTCTTCACATTGACGCTTAACAGGATTAGTTTCCAGTTCTGATGACTTTAATTTCTGAATAATCCGGTAGGTAGGGAATAAACCATTAAGCAGATGAGATAATAAAGATTGGTCATGCTTACTACGTTCAACATTTTTACCTTCGGATCTACGGTCTTCTGTAAATTGACCACCCTTAGCTGTGGCTCCTACTAATTGATGAATTAGCTTAGGTAATACATTCTCAGAAAAACTAATAATTATGAAATCTTCTTTGTTTTCTGGTACTTCTTTAATTGCCTTTTTGAAGAGGCTAATGGTTAAAAGTTCACGCTCAATAGGAGTATCTTTTTCATCTTCATCATAGTTGTCTAGGTCTGGAATTTCAGGATATTCATCAACGTTATTCATACTCATTTCTATTCCCCATCTTCACTATATAAATCTTTAATGGCCTTAGCAGCAAATGCAATACACGCTAAAATATCTTCTCGCTCTATACTTATATATGCCTCCAAAATGCTCTCAATAGTTTCTCCACCAGCTAATAAATCTAAAATTAAAGAAACCCAAATACGATGCCCATTAATGCAGGGTTTTCCAAAACAGATATTTGGGTCAATCGAAATTCGAGAAAGCAAATCATCTTCAACCATTAGTATTCCCAAAATTTGATGTTATATAACTACTTTCTAACAAATCCAGCCATCATCCTTTTTCGGCTTCCGAAACCAAAGTAAGGTTTCCAGCATTAGTGCAGATTTACCAAATGCTATAGTGTACGGTGGTGACTTCTTATCGTCGCTACTATATTTATCTGCTAAGGAGTATGCTTGAAAGTGGATAGGTAAACCTAACTTTGCTCTGAGGTAAGTGCGATCGCAATCTGAAAGAAAGCATACTAAACCCCTACCCGATACGGCATCACTTATTTTATTAATCCCGCTACCGTGGGGTTGGCGAATTTCTAAACCTTTTAGAACCTGTACTTTACCAGATTTGGCAATTTCGCTGATATCTTCTGGATAGTAAAATTTCCAGTCTTCTCTTACTTCTCGATAGCCAGTCAGTTTCAAACAGCATAAAGCTTCTTGAAAACGAGTGGTTGTAACTCTAGATTTTTCAGCTTGTTGTATAAATTCCTTTCTATCCATCCATTCAAACTTAAAGTTGCTGAGAATACCCGGTAAGTTATAAATTTTAAAACGTTCATTTTCTGGTTCTTCTGGATTTGTTGAATCATAAATTGCACAATCTAACTGACTACTTCCCCGAAAACTTCGTGCTTCATCAATGACTTTCTTTTTCTTTTCTTGTAAACATTGATTAATTTGTCCATATTTTGTCCAAATATTGACATCAAGTGCTTTTTCAATAGTCTCTTTAAAGTTTTTCTCTGCATCGGGATATTGATGAGTCAGCCGTCTTAATTCTTGATGAACACAAGCTGATTGAATAGCGCCCCAGCGTTTAGGGTACTGCTTAAATTCATTTACAAATGGGTAACTTGAACGAATAACTTGTGTAAAGCTTACTCGGTCATAAGTTTTGCCATCTTGTAAAGAGTCTGACTCAGGTTTGAATAATGTTTGAACAATAAATTTGGGAATCAAAGCATAAGCATGATAAGGATGAGGGTGAAAATCTTTGTGTCTGCCTATCCGTCCAAAGCGTTGAATAAAATTACCTGCATCAGCACCTTCAAATACCAAAAAATTAATTCTAAAATCTACACCTACATCAATAGTTGATGTTCCTATAAGCAAATCGGCTTTCGCAACTGATTCAGCTTTTTCTGTCTCACCAGTTAAACCCGTATTTTCTCTAACCTCTAAGTCTAAAGGTTTAAAAATATTTTTAAAATGCTTAACTAGTTTCTTAACAGCAGCAATCGAGTTGAGAATAATTGCACCTTTACTGCCTGGATAATCTTGAAAAAACTTTAAAATTACTGATTCAGAATTTTCTATCAGCCAATCATAAGTGGATGAAAAACTAGGTTCTAGTGTTTGCGGAAAAAATAAAGTTATTGGTTGACTAATTTGCCGCCATTGAGTGCCATTTTCTGAAAAAAAATATTTTCCTTTTTTGGCTGGATTAATTTCTTTATAATTAATGTCAGATTTATCACAAAAATCTAGCAATAAATCATCTGGAGTTGCCGATAAAAATAAAAATTTCTTGCTTGGAACGGTATATTTAATTAACAATATTGCATTGAATATACTTGCAACTTGAGCCGACGAAAATACATGAAACTCGTCAAATATAAACAAATTGTAGTTATCATCTATTTTACTGAGTAGCTTATTAGCATTTTCTCCCTTGGTTTTACCATCTTTTTTAAAACGCCTAAGATAGCGAAAATCGTGAATA
The DNA here is from genome assembly GCF_015206895.1 of Nostoc sp. LEGE 12450. Lineage (GTDB taxonomy): Bacteria > Cyanobacteriota > Cyanobacteriia > Cyanobacteriales > Nostocaceae > Nostoc. Next base: position 33,042 of record NZ_JADEXU010000056.1, read on the forward strand.
TAGTAAAAAATATCAGGATTAGTCAGCAAAATTTCTGCTTGGTTGGAAAGATTAGTTAATCCAGACTGTTTAGTTGGTAATTTATTTGTTTCGATAAAATCTTCCAGAATAGCTGCATTCAGACGATAAATCTGTGGGTTTTTCTTTGGCTGAAATTCGTCCTTATATTTTTGTACTTGCTTTTCCTGATCTCTCGCTAACTCGTTAGTCGGGTAAGTTGCCATTGTTGATACACCATCTGTCATAGCCAGAAGAAAAGCAGCCAAGCTTTTACCATCACCAGTTATGGCAGTGTTGAACACTATATCAATATTTGGATCGCGCAACGCCTCCAAAGTTTCCACTTGATGCCAAGAAAGCGACCAATTTTTAGGTAATTTCACCCCGTCAGGTCTAGGGACGGTTTGAGAATAAACAGGTTTAAGATTTATGCTGTAATTTTCAGACATATCCTTGATAATTCCTTGTGAATGCTTGGTTTATCGGAAATTTTATGCAAAAAGAATGACAGACTTAGTAAATCTAATCAATTTCTGCAACCAATGGTTGCAGTTTTTATATATGTGCTAAATACTACCTACAAATTTCTGCAACCAATGGTTGCAGTTTTTAAGATTGGTATAAAACATCTCCAGCCTATTTCTCACACCAATGGTGCGAGTTTTTCAATTTACTTAAAAATTGTCCGTAACTCGTTGTTATTCCCTATAATGCCATGCAAAATAGAAGTTGCCAAGATATATCCGTATAAAAGTGTCCGTATAAAATATGAGTCGAAAAGGTCAATCTATTACACTGTCGATATCAGAACGTGATAAAGCCGAGCTAGAAGCGATCGCTCGTGAATTCGGTATGATGTGGGGAGAAGAGCAGCCTAACATCTCTAAGTTAATTAAAGCGATCGCTCAACGTAAGTTACTCATCGGTAACAATAACGATTGGAAAGAACCACGCATTAGGGCATTACATAGATGTATCAATGCTTTGACAGATATCGGGCAAATTGAACAAGCCCAAATCATTGCAAACTTACTTCTCGAACGCAGCGAATTATCATTACCGTTGCGGGGCGAAATCGAACGTTTCTTAGAGAATTTACCCCCACCTTGGCGTTTAGAAATAGACCGCTACATTTTGCGCGAACAGCCATTTCAGCTTTCCTATCAAGATGCAGCAGAGCGTGTGTTTAATTTTACCGTTCGCCATGCCAAAGTTATACCTCACGAAAAGCGGGTATATCTTGATTGCTGGTGCGAAGAAACAGAAGGAAACTTTGATATACCAGAACTGGTTCACAACTGGAGTTTACGTTTAGACAGAATTACTGAAGCTGCTGTCATGCCAATTTCTGGTGAGTGGCGATCAAATTTGGCTGAGATAGAAGTGGAAATGCATCTATTTGCTGGCTTGGCTTTTGCCTATCAAGCTAAACCAGAAGACAATATTAATGAGTGGCTACCAGATAAAGCGCGAGTCCGGCGAGTTGTTAGGCGAGTATTTAGTACATTTTGGTTTAGCCGCGAAGTCATGCAGTATGCGCCAGATTGTGTAGTGATATTACCAGAGAATGTGCGCGATCGCCTCAAACAAAAACTCCTCACCCTCTGCAATTTATACGACATCGAAACCACGTCTTAACTCTTTCCCTCTCCGACTCGGAGAGGGACGGTTTTACTACGTAAAACCAGGGAGAGGTCTTTTCATCCTTGACAAAAGTACACTTCCATAAGATGCACTCATGTAACCGTTATCTGCGATCGCCTATAGCCATATACAATACGTAAGTAAGACAAATGACGTAATAACAAGGCTTGTAGGCATCAATTCTGAAAAGTCAAGAAAAAAATAATTACTAATTGCCTAAAAATTCCGGTTTTTTTGGCTTTGGGATGATAAATAAAAATAATAGCGTTGAATGTCATGCTTCCTGCTGCGAAGGATTACTGAAATTCTTCGCTGCTTTCAGGATGACTACTGAGCATCAAATAACATCTGCCGCCAATCAGTTTTTTGCTGGAGATGCTTATACATCAAAAGGCTCTACCACAAAACTTGCTCTAGATGTATCTAAGTAACTATGCTGATAAAGTGTAAAGATGTCACCGTATCTAGGAGTGAATTTTAAAGAGATTGTAAAGGATTTTGTACCATTTTGGCAGGTTTTTATTGGAAAGATGGGATATTAGTAGATTGTACAAATCTTTATTGTTATTCACTATCTACCGACAACTGCTAAGTACAAGCAAATACCGACACAGATAAGTTTAAGTAATTTAATGAAGTAGGAAATAATACATGGTATTATCACTGTCTTCTCATAACGTTATCCAGTATCTGCAAGAAGCGGGGCTGTGTAGCTCAGAAGATGACGCATCAGATAAATCTGAGTTGCCAGGAAGTAGTAAGAACAGTTTCGATTTACTCGTGACTCTAGCAGATAATCGTAAACTGCTTATTAAACAAGAACGTAACGTTAAAAGCAATGACGGCGCTCCTCATGAATTGTTTCAGGAGTGGCTATTTCATCAGTTGCTCCAACAGTTTCCAGTTCTCGGCAATATTTCCGCGATCGCACCGTTGGTAGTTCATTTTGACGAAGAAAATTCTATCCTTGTCCGCAACTACTCAAGTGAATATCGGGAACTTGCGACATTGTACCACAACAATGAGATTTGTCCACAAGAAATTGCCACTGCGATCGGCACTACTTTAGCGGGACTCCATCGCGCAACCTACAACCGCCGAGAATATCGGGATTTTATGGCAACTGCTCCCCAAGGAGAGTTTCGCTATGGCTTTTACAATCCGGCGCAAGGGGTAGAGTCAATTGGGCCGGAGATTTTTGGGACGGTTCCCACGGATGCGCTGAAATTTTATCTACTCTACCAGCAATCGGAGAGTTTGGAATCTGCGATCGCAGATTTGGCGTATGACTGGAATCCTTGCTGCTTGACTCACAACGACCTGAAATTGAACAACATCTTGGTTCATTCCAGGTGGGAAAAACTAGATAATTGCTTAGTAAGACTAATTAATTGGGAAGCTTGTTCTTGGGGAGATCCAGCTTTTGATTTAGGGACTTTACTAGCAAGCTATTTACAAATTTGGCTCAATAGCCTCGTCGTAGATCCCACCATTGAGTTACAAGAATCTCTACATCTGGCTTTGACACCGTTGGAGAGTTTACAACCCTCAATTATTGCCCTCATTAGGGCTTATCTAAATGCTTTCCCAATGATTTTGGAATACCGCAGTGACTTTATTGTGCGCGTTATTCAGTTTGCAGGGCTGGCACTAATTCATCAAATTCAGGATATGATTACCTGCCGAAAATCTTTTAATAATGCTGATATTTGTATGCTCCAAGTGGCTAAAAGTTTACTCACTATGCCACAGCAAGGTGTACTGACTATTTTCGGAATATCAGAGTCAGAAATCCTTAACCCTGTGGGGAAAGTTCATAAACTTCCTCAGCCTGTAAAAGAGCCACAGCTACTTCGTCTTTATTACGAAAAAACTCGGCTTCGTGGTTGTTAATAGCAGGGAGCAGAAAAATTATGAATTCTGACTCCTAACTTCTACTCCTGAATTCTGTTTTTAAAGTTTGAGTTCTAAATGGATTAATGCTAAATTACTCTATCAATCAACCGCTAAATTCTCTATTCGATATTGCTAAGAATATTCAGATTGAGCCAAATTTTTGTATTTATCATCCCAATTATCAACCCTTTGCTCTGCCGAATAAAGTAGCCGATAGATTTCAGCAAAATTCTGTAGATTTACAACAGAAATATCTAACTCTACTGCTGCGAAACTTTCTTTATGGGATCTATTACAATGGCTCTCTACAAAGTACTTTAGCAGTCAATACTGATAGTAGTAATTGCCCATCAAAGCAGAATTTAGCAGATAATTCCATATTAGAAATTGATTGGAACTTTTACGAGCATCTACACGCCAGTAATCACGGCATAGGTTACTTTGACCCTCGATGGCAGGTATTGCGAAAAGAACCTGATGGGACTATGGCTGTGACTAAAGGCGGTTTAACACTTTATGTTGAGCCAGACTGCCATCTCAAATCCAACAAAAAATCTACCAAAGTGGGCGATATGGTAGCAATCTGGATGCCCAAAAATCGATTGCAAAATGGCTCTTACTTGGCAGTTAGTAATGTCGGACAGGAACGGCAAAGCAACCCCGATACTGATTTGGGAGCAGGGCGAATTTACTTTAACTTTACGCCATCTGGTGCGATCGCTCTCATGGAAAGTCTGACAATGCAATTGAATGCAGCTTCCATTCCCTTTAGCTTTCAGGTTCTTCACAACCCTTCTGCATACGGACGCTATGATTCGGGGCTACTCTACTTTGAACTCCCCGACTATCCAGCAATCCGTACAATCCTTCAGGCTGTTTATATAGAAAATCAATCCCATTTCCAGCCCGAAATCCCCTTGTTTACCAAATTTTTAGCCCCAGGTTTAGGTTTAGCTGAGGAACCAACCCAAAAATTTGCCGCACAAGAAAGTTTTGGGATGAACCGTTGCCAAATTGTCGCCAATGCTTTGTTGGAAGCTTGGCAGAAAGGTAAGAATGCGATGGAGGAACGGATGAGAGTTATTGACCAACACTTTGCGCGACACCTAATAGATTTGCAGCGTCCTTACCTCAATCCCAGTTCTGAGGATATATATAAGCCATTAAACTGATTAATTGGGCATGGGGCATGGAGATAAGGGAGTAGAGGAGCATAGGAGAAGTTGCAGCAAGTTTTTTCCCAATCCCCAATGCCCAATTCCCAATTCCCAAATTTAAAATTCCACAATTACCGGCGTATGGTCGCTGGGTTGGGTTGATTTTCTGGGTTCGGCATCAATAATACAACTTGTAGCACGCTCATACAGCACGGGTGTGAGATAGTGATGGTCAATCCGCCAACCTAAGTTGCGACGAAAGGCGGCGGCGCGATAATCCCACCAGCTATAATTTCCGCCTTCTGTGGTGAATTTGCGAAAAGCATCGGCAAACCCTAGTTGCAGAATCTCGCGCAAGGCTTGACGCTCGGTTTCTGTTGCCATAATGTGATTTTCTGTACTCACTTGTTCGTGAATATCCTTGTCTTCTAGGGCGATGTTGAAGTCACCGCACACACAAATTGCAGGTTCCGACAGCGCAAGCACTCGCAAATACTCGTGTAGCGCTGTTAACCAGCGCAGTTTGTATTCATATTTCTCAGTTCCTACTGCTGCACCGTTGGGAACATATAAGTTAACAATGCGAACACCATCAATTACACCTGTTATTACCCGTTTTTGCTCATCCCATTCGTGGTGTAAATCTGGCAAAATCGCCCTAAACCCGCTACTTACGTTTAAAAGTGGCTGGCGGCTAATCAGGGCTACGCCATTATAAGATTTCTGTCCTGATATATAAAGGTTATAGCCCAACTGCTCAAAAGGCGATCGCGGAAACTCGGCATCCGCAACTTTGGTTTCTTGTAAGCAGAGAACATCAACGGGATTGTTAGTTAACCAATCAGTAACCTGTTCGAGGCGAGTGCGAATTGAGTTGACGTTCCAAGTAGCGATTTTCATTAGTTATCAGAATTTTTTGAAACTTAATAATTACAAATTGTGTAATTATTGTACAATTACTTAATATTTATAATTTCTTTTCCATTTCCCAATTACGTTTAAACAAACCTTTAATCATTTGATCCCATTGAATATTTTAGTATTGTCAGCTACCAAATATTCAATTTTGTAAGTTCTGCTACAAAATATTCTACTTCATTATGATCCTCAAGACAGATGCAACAACTAATTGATTAGTTATACGTTAGAAATGTAACTCAGGGCTGACTTTTGCCGAATAGTCCTTTATATTTGTAGACAGAAAATTTGCGGGACGGTTAATCGGTATTGCACTTTTGGTAGCCTGTTAGGTTAATTTAAATGTCAAAATAGTAAGTACAAATGCTCTGTTCTCATACAATAATGATGCAACTCATTATATTGAGGACAATTTCATCGACTGAACCAAAAAAACTTATGAAAATCGCTCAAGTTGCCCCCTTATGGGAAAGGGTTCCACCTCCTAGTTATGGAGGAATAGAACTGGTAGTGAGTCGCTTGACTGATGAACTTGTTCGTCGCGGTCATGAGGTAACATTATTTGCCTCTGGCGATTCTCAAACTTTGGCTTATTTAGAAGCAGTATATCCGCGTGCATTACGCTTAGACCCGAATGTTAAAGAGTATGCAGTGTACGAAATGCTAGAACTGAGCAAAGTTTACCAACGTGCTAAAGAATTCGATCTTATCCATTCTCATGTAGGGATTTCGGCATTACCTTTAGCGAGTTTTATAACAGCAACTTCTACAGTGCATACCCTGCACAATAATTTTACCAACGACAATCGGCACGCATTTAGCTACTACCAGAAGCAACCATACATCAGCATTAGTAACTCGCAGCGTCAAGTCGATCTAAATTATGTTGGCACTGTTTATAACGGAATTGAGCTAGCAGATTATCCTTTCGTAGCCCAACCGTCAGAACCTCCATATTTGGCATTTTTAGGCCGTTTTTCGCCAGAAAAAGGGCCACACCATGCGATCGCTATTGCAAAGCAGAGTGGTTGGTGCTTGAAGATGGCAGGAAAGGTTGATGTTAGAGACTCTGAGTTTTTTGAACAAGAGATTGCCCCCCACATTGATGGTCAGCAAATTGAATATCTCGGCGAAATTAACCACGCCGAAAAAACTGAACTTCTGGGCAATGCTGCCATAACTCTTTTTCCCATTAACTGGCAAGAACCTTTTGGCTTAGTAATGATTGAATCAATGGCAACTGGTACACCAGTAATTGCCATGAATTTCGGTTCAGTACCTGAAGTAATTGCCCACGGCAAAACAGGCTTTATCTGCAAAAGCTATGCAGAAATGACGGCAATGATTCCCCTAGCTTTGGAACTCAATCGTCAAACCTGTCGAAAATATGTAGAAAGCAACTTTAGTGTTAACCAAATGGTTAACGGATATGAAGCTATTTACAGACAAATTATTAAAGACCGCATAGAATCGAATGGTCGCATTAATGCTACCAAAATACATTTTTAATCAACTGCTTTTTTTGGCTGAGTTTAAACAACAAATTTTTTAAGGAGGACATTGGTATGAGTACGAGAGCCAACACTTGCCCATGTTGCGGTGGTTCCCTCCTGCGTCATGCCCGTCATGGTGAACTATATTGGTTTTGCCTGTCGTGCCGACAAGAAGTACCGTTATTAACTGTTATTCGCTTACCTAATGTGGATACCCGGAACACCGGAGTTGTTCCCCAGCCAGTGGTAAATACCTAGTTCTTGCAATTTTTAAATAGATAAAATTTGACTAAAAATCAATACTGATTTGTTTAGACCTATAAATTAGCTCCAACTGATAAAATCGGATGGAGCTAATTTATAGGTTTAAAGCTTTGTTAGCAGCGTTACTTTATGGGCAAGAAGATTTACGGTTAGAGCAAGTTCCTGACCCCACTCCGGCGGCTGGTGAAGTTGTAATTCAAGTAGGGGCAGCAACAACTTGTGGTACAGATTTGAAGGTTTGGCGGCGTGGTGGTCATGCCAAGATGTTGAAACCGCCAACGCTATTTGGTCACGAAGGTGCTGGGCGAATTGTTGCCTTGGGTGCAGGCGTTACAAATTGGCAAGTAGGCGATCGCATTGTTGCTAATAATTCTGCTCCATGCATGAAGTGCTTTTTTTGTCAACGCCAAGAGTATTCTTTATGTCCGAATCTGACCTGGAATAACGGGACTTTTGCGGAATACTTGAAAATTCCCGCACCGATAGTAGAGCATAATTTGTTGCAGATTCCCGATGAGTTGCCGTGGGAATTGGCAGCGATGACGGAACCCTTAGCTTGTGTGTTGCATGGTGTAGCCCGTTCTAATATTAAGCCCAAAGATCGAGTAGTCGTCTTAGGAGATGGGGCAATTGGGCTGATGTTTGTGGCGGCGTTGAGTGGTCAAGCTGAGGTGTTGTTGTGGGGAGGTAATAACCACAGGCTAGAAATTGGTCAGAAATTAGGTGCAACCCAGACTTTTAATTATCATCAAATCCCGGATATTCCCAGTGTGGTGAAAGAGCTTACTCAAGGATGGGGCGCAGATGTAGTGATTGAAGCCACAGGTGTACCAAGTGTTTGGGAAACTGCGATCGCTTGCGCCCGTCCTGGTGCAACAGTTAACTTATTCGGTGGATGTCCACGAGATACCAGCATTATCGTCAATACAGAACAGCTACACTACAGCGAACTGACAATCAAAGGCGTGTTTCACAATACACCAGAATATGTGCGGGAGGCGTTGGCACTAATCGCTAGTCGCAAAATACCCTTTGAGTTACTTATTAGTGAACAGCGACCATTAAAAGATTTAGAACAGGTGTTTTGTGAGATGAAGGCACGACAAGTAATTAAAGCAGCAATGATTCCTTAGATCATGTTAATTACAGTGTGAGCAAGAATTTAATACCCAATGCCCAATGCCCTACTTACAGACGATTAATTTCTTTTGTAACTAACTTCCAGCCTTCAGCTTGGTCAATTAACTTCATCGAATCTAGCTGGAGATTGTTCAAAGCAGATGCATGAAGTAAAAAGTAGGGTTGCCCGTTATAGTGCCAATAATATTCCAGTTCGCCAACAGAAGCGGGAATGATGGTGCGATCGCTATAATAATCCAACGAGGGACGATGGTAAGCAAAAGATGTGTAAATCTTCCTCGTAGCTGGATTTGCCCGTACAATCATGGCGGCGACTGGTTTAACTGGATAGGCTTCAGATAATTCCCAAACCCAGTAGTTAGATTTCATTAACAGCAGCAGCGAAAGATAACTTCCCCAAAACAAAATCTTCAGAAATTGCCCGTCGCCTCGTTCTGCCAAAATAGCTGCTAAGGTCATAGTTAAAGCGACTGCGGCAAAAATCAGTTGTAAATCTGTTTGTGATGTTGTACCCCAACTGAAATAAAGGCTACCAGCAGAAGCAACTACAGCAAGTATCGCCAAACCAGCAACCCAAGCGCGGGGATAGGATGAAAGTAAAGGCGAATTTTCTGTCTCTGATAACTGGATACCAAAAGCTAAAGCTAAACTGGGGTAAATCGGGAATAAATACCAGGGGACTTTGGTAATCATGAAAGAAATTACCAATAGATAAACACCACCCCACGCCATTACTAGTTTTGCCCAGCTAAGGTTGCGATTTTCCCAGGTTAAGCGGACAGTTTGCGGTAAAAATAATAACCACGGCCATGTGTATTTGAGAAGTTCAACCACATAGTACCAAGGTGGTTCAGAATTACCCTCTACAAATGAGCCAATTCGACCTAGTGATGGGTTTACAAGCCCAACTTGGGCGAAAGTGTAACCATAGTGAATTAGTTGGGCACTATACCAACCAGCTACAGGCACAATGCCAATGAAGATTGCTATCCACAGATAGTAACAGGTGAGCAGCCGTGGCGTATCCCAAAACAGAAATACGATCGCGATCGCACCTAGCAACACACCTAACATTCCTTGAGTTAGGCAAATTAACCCAAAACTGACACCAACGCCAAGGCAATAACGTAAATCTCGGCGCGATCGCAACACGCACAACATCATCACCATCAAAAAACTTACCATCGCCCCATCCAACATTGCCAGCCGCCCATGACGCACCACAGGTAGCATTGTTAGATAAATTAAGGCGCTATAAATAGCAGCCCAACGTTGGCGAAATATCTCTCGAGCAATGCAATACAGTAAAGGTACAGATGTCGCTGTTAAAATTGCTCCAGGTAGACGAGTTGTGAACTCATTTTCACCTCCTAGAGAATAAGCCCAGGCAATTAGCAAATGTATCAAAGGCGGCTTGTTATGATATGGTTCGCCTCCTAGCGTTGGGAAAAGCCAACGCATTGAACCTGTTGGAGCGTGCCAAATTTCACGAGCAACCTGTGCCACAGTCCCTTCATCCCAATCTCGCAGGGGCAATCCTCCCAGATTGATGCTAAACAGTAACACTGCTGCCAACAGCAATACTATTAGCCATACCCAATCAATCCATCTGCCAACCGTGCGATGCTGTTTTTCTAGATGACTCCAAATAAAGCTTCCTTCTTGCATATTCTATGTTAATCATTTTACTTGCTGGTTTGATTACATAGAGACCAAAGCGAATCTCCAATGCTGCCACCCAGTAGCAACGTATATTCTTAACAATTGCTAGTTTCCAAGATTAACTCAACTTTATCTAATTAGCGCTATTTTTTGAAAAATTTATCTTAACTATTGAAATAACATATAAATCGAAAAATGATAAAAATAATACAGTCCAAAAATTATTTGTCACCTGTTCCTTAGTCCGTAAATTAACTTGTATTTATTTTGTTTTGATCATGACGCTTAGTTTAATTTTTATCTACTTAGTTTTCATCTAGCTAAATTCAGAAATATATGGAACATTTATTGCAGGATTTTAAGGACGTGCTGAATACTTAAATAAATTAGTTTTAATTTATTTGGATAATAATATCACTTACGCAAACAATAGCCAAAACCCTGATAATTAGTTAAGGGCAAGCTACTGCAACACGCTGCGCGAACGTACAGAAGTACAGAAGCAAATATACCAGGCGATTAGAAATCGCGGCTACACAAACTAACTCCGCCTACGCGGACTCGAAGAATTTGAAACCCACGGAGGTGGGTTTTGTTTGTATAGCTGCGTTCGCCCTTGGCGTGCCGGAGGCTCTATTCCATTCGCCAGGGTAGGCGTGTTTTTACTTTTAGGTGAATCCTTAAGTAATTACCAATATTTTTTAAATCTTCCGGTTCGTTAGCATCTTGCCTTGGAATTTATTCTAAGGCTAATAGCCTTTTTTAAAGCCTCTGGCTAGAAATGCTCATCATTACCTCTGCCGAAAGTTAACAGACATAGCCTCATTTCAGGCATTCCCATTCGAAGACTTAGAACGAGATAACGAGACATACTAATGAGCAATAAAATTAAATAGTAGAAACGTTTTATTAATCAAGATTAGGTAAATTTTAGAATTAATTACTGGTTGGATAGTGAATAATTTAGCTATTGCCAGGGATATATTTTTATTTTTGATATTGGTACTAAAAAATGAAAATGACTTGTAATTCTAACTCTTTATTCTGAATAGTAATCTTAATTTGTCTGATAAATTCTCGAAAGTAAAATCGTCGCTCTGTTTCCGACAAATCTAACCAAAATTGGGGTATTGAAACAGCTTGAGCAACAGAACGCAAATTAACTGGGGGAAGAGTCGCCAACTTTGCTTCAAGTGCAGAAATTTCTGTGCGGAGTTTATAAGCCCTTAGCTTTGCTGTTTCAACATCTAAAATTCCAGTTTCGATTAAAGCAGGTAACTGAGCAAGTATTTCTTGCTGACGAGCGATCGCTTGCCCTAAATTATTCTTAACTGCATCCAATTGGGGAAAATTCACGCCCGCGACAGCTAAGGGTAAGTCACGGCAAACCGTTTCAATTGTTTGTTCCAAAACTTCTTGGTAGGAAATAGCCTTACACTTGGGGCGTTGAGGACAGCTAGTAGAACGCAAATAAAGATACTCCTTATCTTGGTTGCGTTGGGTGACACGAGTAACTGTCAAATGTGACTGACACTCAGCACAGACAACCAACCCAGCTAAAGAACGCCTAGCACTAGCAGTTCGGGATGGTAAACGGCTATTACGGCGTAAAAGTCGGTCAACTTGGGCTGCTTCTTCTTTAGAAATTATCGGAATATGTGTATTAGAGATAATTTCACCATTTTGGTAGGCTGTATTGCCGCGATAAACTGGATTAGTCAGCCAGCGTCGCCCAGTTGTGACAGAGATTTTTTTGCCGTATTTTTTCGCCAAGTAACGAACCGAACCCCGCAGGGAACCGTAGAGTAAAAAGTGTTCAAAAAAATCTTTGACTACTGGTGAAGTACTGCGATCAACAGTATATTTTCCCTTACCTCTGCGATAGCCGTAGGGAACTTTACCGGGTGGCGGCGCAACCTCAAGACGATTACGGGCGTGTCCTTGACGGATGCGACGACTACGTTGTTGACGCTGGATTGCATTTAGCAAATTCAGCAAATCAGCACCCAAAGGGTAATTTTCGGAAGTATAGGGCTGTTCTGTAGCGATAATCGCTACTCCCATCGCTTCGAGTTTATGCAAGCGATCGCTAATTTCCTCCACAGTATCCCCTAATTCTTCCAGTCGCCGAATCAAAAGATAATCTGCTGGTTCAGTTTCGCAATCGGTAAATAATTGTTGTAATTGCGATCGCGTAGCGTGTCCAAAGGACTCTCGCGTAGTCTGTCCAGAAGACTCTGGCTTACCCAAATCTTCATAAACCCGATCCACCTCCCATCCCCAATCAGCTTGATCGGGAGAAGATTCTAATAGGGGATTGGTGTAAGAGTAAGCAATTATTTTCATTTGTCATTTGTCATTTGTCATTGGTCAATAATCAATAAATAGTTC